>NZ_JBDOBO010000088.1:0-8760 GCF_047723935.1 Gluconobacter sp. | reverse complement strand
ACTTGGACTTCGTGACGCTGTCGTTCACGTTGATGGCCGGAACCTTCAGCGTGCCAGCCTTGGCCATCTGCCAGAGGCGATGCACACCCGTCGTCGTTTCTTCAGAAAGACCGCGAACGTCCTTCAGGAGTTCCGGGAACTTGTCGTGCATCATGACCGTGAGGTCACCGCCGTCATCAAGGATCATGTTCGGCGTCCAGCCGTCCGGACCCGTGATGGTCTGCTCAATGCACCAGTTGAATTCTTCTTCCGTCAGGCCCTTCCAGGCGAAAACCGGAATGCCAGCGGCAGCGATGGCAGCTGCGGCGTGATCCTGCGTGGAGAGGATGTTGCAGGACGACCAGCGGACCGTGGCACCAAGGGCCGTCAGCGTCTCAATCAGAACTGCGGTCTGGATGGTCATGTGCAGGCAGCCAGCGATGCGGGCGCCCTTCAGAGGCTGGGAGTCCTTGTACTCTTCGCGGAGTGCCATCAGGCCGGGCATTTCGCCTTCAGCGATGGAAATTTCCTTACGGCCCCAGTCTGCCAGGGAGATGTCGTGTACCTTGTAGTCCTGCGTGGTCATGATTGGCCCTTACTGCCCGTCTTTGATGGCAGCAGGTATAGAGATTTGGCGGAGCCACGCAAAGTGTGGCTCCGTCGCACCTGACCTGTGTCAGTTCGGCTGTGTGGTGTCAGGCTTGGTTTTTACCGTCAGGTGCGGCTGATGTGTCCGCTTCAGATGGTGTTTATATTCTGTCTTGCCCTGCTTGGTGGTGTCCGACATGGCATGAGGAGCCTTGGGCGCGGGCTGATCCGGTTGCTCTTCAATCGTGTTGGGATTGGTGGGCAGATGATTGGACGGCTGATCGATGGTAGAGTTCTGGGCCTTCTGCGCTGCGGTGTTGGCCGTTTGCGTCTGGTCGTTACTCGGGCTGCTGATGGCCTGTGCGAATGCTGTTGAGGACACGGCAGGCGCGGCCATCAGAACAGCAGTGGCAAGCAGGGAAGCTTTGAGGCGAAAAGTCATGATGATATTTCCTTTGGTGCTGAAGAGCTGGCTCTTCCAGGAATAATCTGTTAACTCCCGGCCGGCGTAACAGTTGCCATAAAGAGCATATTGCGTCTGCTGTGCGGCCATGTCAGAGAACGGCAGATCACCTCTGTCGTGTTGCTCAGTGCCGACGAAGGTCCAGAATATACCCCCTGAAGAACAGGAGGATGCCGTGTCAGAGAACTCCACCTACAATTTTCCTTTCACGGTGATCGATCCTGCATATCAGGAGACGGGGAAGCCTGCGTTTGCGAATGGGCTGGTATGGGCTGTCCATGCTGTGCCTGGACAAGACCTGCGACCTCTGGGGCAGGAAGAGGTTGAAGATCTTCTGACGCCCGGCCATGAGTTGACGTCTCAGGGCTGGTTCTGGCTTCACTTTGATACGGTCCACAGCTCCGCGAGGTCGTTCGTCGCACATCTGCCAGATCTGCCTGAAGACGTGTGCGGGATGCTGGCAGAAACGGAATACGGGATCGCGCTTGAAGCAGCGGATGACCTGATCTGGGGCGCACTGCCAGCTTTTGACGATGCCTTGTCGGAAGATGACAGGGAAATTTGTGCATGGCGTTTTGCAATGCGACCCGATCTTCTGATTACGACACGGCGCAATCCGATCCCGGTTCTTGGAGCGGCTTACCGGTCTTTGAAAGCCGACCATATTCCGCCGACGCCGGCAGGAATTATTGATCGTGCCCTTCGGGAGTTCACAGGGACGGTGCGGCGTCAGCTCGGCCAGCTTGATGACGATCTGGATCGCGCGGAAGATGCTCTTCTACTGATCGAGCATCGTTCTGATCTCGGTCATCTGGGCGGTATTGTTGGCAAGGTGCGGCGTCGGGCGACGGAGTTGCGCCGTGTTGTGACGCCAATTGATCGCGTTTTGAAAGACGAAGATCTGGATCTCCCAGACTGGGCGGAAGATGAACTGCGGGATCGTGCGGAACGTCAGGTTCACGCTGCTCTGGACGATCTTATCGCGCTTCAGGATCGTGCCCGGTCATTGCAGGACGAACTGGGCTCTAATCAGGCGGAAGAAACCAACCGACGGCTCTATATCGTTTCCGTGGGAACGACATTGATGCTTCCCGCTACGTTCGTGACGGGTTTTTTCGGAATGAATACCGGGGGAATGTTTCTGGCTCAGGGAGCGTGGGGAACTGTTGAGGCCGGTTTTGTCTGCTTCGTTTTTATGAGTGTGACGTTTTTGTTCATGAAATTCGCACGTCTTCTCTGAAGGCTTCGCAGCGTTAAAATTCTTGGAAATTTCGCGGGATAAGGTCTTGGCCTTGTCGCTTAAGCGGTTAGTCTGTGTATCTGTTACGAAAAGATACAGTTATTTTGGCTGTGCTTGATGATGGGGACTGGACAGTGATAGCGCGTTTTCAAAAGACCATTGCTCTTGGCGTCTTGGGTGTCAGTCTGGCTGCGTGTTCACCGGATGTGTACACACCCAAAACGGCTATTGCGGCGGCAGCGGCAGACCCGACGGGTGTTGTTGGCACATTTGAGATGACTGTCCAGCGCGTCGGCCGACAAGACAATATGGTCTATCTAGATTCTGCCGATAATTATCGGGATCCAACGACGCTCATCATCGCCATTCACGAAAGCACGGCAAACGACTTGCTACAGGGGACGTCCCAGACGGCAGAGCAGTATTTCATGCACCGTCGGGTTCGGGCCTCAGGTCTGGCCAAAAAAGTCCCTGTCGGACGGCTCAAGGCAGATGGCACCGTTGGTAGCATTTATTATCAGACGCAGGTTTTTATCGGCGGGGTCGAAGATATAAAGATTCTACCCTCGGACTAAATCTGTAGCGGTCTGTTGGTGGTGATTTCGGGATGGGAAGGCGGATCAGCTTTCCCGTGATGGGGTGAATGTGTGGAAGCAGCGCGCCTGTCTCAGCTAATTAACAATGCAGAGTAGGCCGGACGGTTCTGATGGCTTCTGCAGGTTTGGGCAGGGTCCGCGTGTAGCTCTGGTTATATAAGCCGTCGCGTGAATTTCGGTTTTGATGACGTAGAGCGTTGCGAGAGCAATAATGATGCGCGCTATACCCAGAGGACTTCCGGTACGGATCGACTATGAGGACGTGGTGGCCATTAGACGTTGGGGCTGCCACGGCATTTCGTCCTCGGCTTGCGTTCCTCTTGGAAAAGATCTGCGACGTATGTTGCTCTGACGTGTTGTTTCATCGTTGGTCATCGGGGTCGTTAAAGGAAAAAACCAGGGTTGATAGTCCTCCTTTGAAGAGGCCGGCCTGCCCTGAGAGCGATGGGCAATTTCCCTTACGAAGTCCTTAAGGCAGAAGCCGTTGAAAGTGCGATTATTGACCGTGACACGATCTGGGTTGATCTCCAGAACGTTCTCGCCGTGAATAAGGTTCTGCCAGCCTACGGAGGAATAATCATTCCAGACTGGGGCGAGCGTGATGATTCCATCCGCCTCATGAATGATCTTTTCTGTCCTCGGATTGCTGACCTCGTCCCAGTAAATGCTCTGGAAAGCCGGATGCTCTTCGGGGAAGAGGCTTTTGGCAGCACTCACAACCGTAATGCTGCACCCAAGGCCGTCAGCGAGTTCTGTTGTGTTTTCAAGTGCCTCAGCTGCCGGAAGCTTGCTGCCGACAAGAATAACGATTCTATTCCGTTTTTCGAGGAAGCAGAGACTTTCATCAACAGCTGCATTCAGGCTTTCCAAATCTGACGTCGGATGGGAGCAGAGTGAGGAAACCGGACTGGGTCTTACGCACGGCTGGTCTGCGATATGACAGGCAATTTCCAGATATGCGGGTTTTTTCTCACGCAGTGCCGTTCGAATAACGTGATCGATCTGTGCCGGTGCTGTTTCAGCCGAAGTGATAATTTCTGCGGCTACGGTAATGTGGCGGACCATCCCGATCTGGCGGAGGGGGGCAAGATCCGACCTCGGGTCACGCGTGTTGGGTGTTCCTGAAATCAGAATAACCGGCAGATTTTCGGCATAGGCTTCGCGAATGCCATTCAGGGCAGAAATGGCGTCAGCGCCAAAGGTGATGACTGCGGCCGCTGCACCGTTGACGCGGGCATAGCCCTCCGCTGAAAGGCTGCAAGTCAGCTCATTGCAGCTATAAATCTGCTTCATGCCACCATGCGTGAGAAGCTGATCGAGCAGGACGAGATTGCAGTCTCCCGTTACGGCGAAATGATGCTTCAGGCCAATCTGGGTGAGACGTTCCGCAAGGTAATGTCCGACGGTGAAAATCATGTCTTCCGCGCTTCAGGAGCCATGATCAGTGAGTGGCCGCCTTGAGGGGCGTCTGTTCTGCAGCCGTTGGGGCAGTTTTGCCGAGTGTGGGAACGCCATGAGGCTGCTGGGCTGCATATTTCTCGAAGGCTTCCTGCGTGCCGATATAAGCGCAGTCACAGATGTCCCGGTCTGCGTAGATGTAACGCAGGCCTTCCGGTATAGTCCGGGTCAAAAAGACATGCTGTGGCATGAGCTGAAGCTCGGCCCGGCGTGATGGGGAATTGGCTGGGTGTCTAACAAACCCCGCAGAAGCGAGTTGCTGTTCCTGCGGACTCATCGGTTCAGAGACACAGCCAGCAAGGCCAAATGCTGCAAGGCACAGGGCTGTCGGGACGGAAAGGGCAGAAGAAAGTTTGAACATAGCAGGTATCCTAACTGCCTGAGCGGCGAGGGGTTCCATCTCATGCCAGGGGTGAGCGTGGTTGGGAGTGAGTTTACAACGCATCTTTAGGCAGATGGATCATCTGACCGGTTCTGGCGGACTGGTAGAGCGCTTCCATCAGTTTCTGGTCCCGCAGGCCCTCTTCACCGGGCGTCCGGGGTGTCTGGTTCTTGAGAATGCATTCGGCAAAATGGTCGATTTCCAAAGCAAACTGGTTCCCGGCCGGGATATGCCATTCGCTGACGGCTTTATGGTCGCCCTGGCGTCGTCCGATCCGCAGGCGGTGGCCTGTATAGGCGAAGGCATTTTCCAGAGTGATCCACCCTTTCTCCAGTTGGATACGAAGGTCTTTGCTTTCGTGCGCGCCATAGCTGGTCGCGCAGTTGGCAATGACGCCTGACGGGAAGCGGAGCATGAAAGAGAATGTTTCATCCAGGTTTCTGTAGCGTGGATCATCGGGGGGGCTGACCATTTGCGCGAACAGACTCTCAGGTTCTTCTCCGAGCACCGCGCGCGTGCCGTTGAGGCAATAGAGGCCGATATCCGGAAGGGCTCCTCCGCCAGCCAGTTCAGGTTTGAGGCGCCACTGATCGGCGTCTCCCTGCATCTGTGTGTTGATGGCTTCGACGAGTTTGGGGCGGCCCAACTCGCCGCTTTGAACCAGTTTTCTGACAAGCTGGTTGAAGGGTTCATAATGGCAGCGATAGGCAATCATGAGTTTCACACCTGCGGCATGGCAGGCTTCAGTCATGCGTCTGGCGTCCTCGCTTGAGTTGGCCATGGGCTTCTCGCACAGGACGTGTTTGCCTGCTGCTGCGAGGGCTTCGACCTGACCAGCGTGGAGTGCGTTGGGGGTGACGACATAAACGGCCTGAATATCGGGCCTGTCTGCCAGCTTGTGGATTTCGTCATAGGTGAAAAGTGACTCTTCCCCGATGCCATAATCATGTCCCGCGGATCTGGCCTTTTCCTTGCGACCGGAAATAAGCGCTACAGGTTTGGCGAGGCGGCACTGAAGGAAGGATGGAAGAATTTCTCCGAGAGTCAGCCGTCCCAGTCCCATGACGGCGAACCCAACCCGCTCGGACGGGGGGAGCGCATGAGGGGGCTGTGCTTCAGGGACGTCGGCGTCTCCGCGCCAGTTACCGAAGGTGATCTGGCCCTTTTCGACTGTTCCCGTATCCAATTCGGAAGGGAGGAGATGTTTGAGGTCAGATGACGGAGTCTGAGGCATTGTCGCTGCTTTCCCTGAAAGGTGTTCAGGAAAAGCAACGCAGGTTCAGCCCTGAAAGGTCTGCAGAATCCTAGAACCTCACGACAATCGTGAAATCCGTGTCCTGATGTGTCAGCCAGGTCGTCTGACGTGAACCCGGAGAGCAGGCTGATCATCGTTTCGAATAAACGAGATTTCGGCTTCATGCCGTGCTGGCAGCCTCCCGATCTGTTCAATGTTCTGGATGTTGGCTGTGAGGGGAATAGACGTGT
Organism: Gluconobacter sp.; assembly: GCF_047723935.1. Taxonomy (NCBI): domain Bacteria; kingdom Pseudomonadati; phylum Pseudomonadota; class Alphaproteobacteria; order Acetobacterales; family Acetobacteraceae; genus Gluconobacter; species Gluconobacter sp. The sequence goes on along the minus strand of NZ_JBDOBO010000088.1, from coordinate 2,569 downwards.
CTCCCAGCACCCACAGGAAGTCTTCGCCGGGCGTGATGGCGGAAAGAACCTTGCCTGTTTCCACGTCGATCAGGCTTGCGGCTTGAGAAACCAGGAGAGTGGACAGGCCACGCATGGCGTCTTCCGTCATGGGCAGGAAACGTTCCCATTCCCCGGGGTTCGTAGAGTCTGTTCCAATTCTGCCTGTGCCGGGAACAGGGGCACTTATCAGGAAAGTTTTAAGTTCTTTCTCCTGAAAAATAATCAGACCGTTTCCAGCGTCCAGAGCTTCAAATACGGGCAACGGCCGCGGCATCGAAACGCGCTTTTCAAAAGTGATGTCGCAAGGAAGATCTAGGGGAAGGGCAATCTTTGCGGATATGCCGGGATAGACGCCAGGCTGGAACGGCGTAGGAGAAAAATAGTCGCTGATGGGATCATGATCCAGAACGCGGCCATGCCAGTCCATGAACCACAGCCGGGTTTTGGGAAGAGTCTGGCTCATATTTTCTCCATATCAGTGGCTGCGAGGGCGAGGCATTTCTTCATGACGCCCGGCAATGCTGCACGCGTCGTTGATCGAAACGCACCGAAGGATGGGTCAATCCCTGCATTATGTCCCGCAGGGAGGGTCTTTACGTAAACCATGAGCCGAAGTGTGAAGTGGGTAAAGACATGTGTAACTTCCCCTCTCTGAGACCAGGGTCCCAGAGAGGGAGCATGGTTCATGGCATCTGCTTCAGTCCAGGGTACATCGCGCCACTCCGTCCCCGGAAATTCGTCCATGCCGCCGAGAAGACCTTTTTCAGGCCGGGTTCTCATCAAAACCTGCCCACTTGTATCCAGAAGGACAAAGTGCACGCCGTAACGCGTCGGACGTGCCTGTTTGGGCGCTTTGCGGGGAAGTGTGGACGCTATTCCTTTGGCATGGCCAAGGCAGGATGGACGCCAGGGGCATGTCAGACAAGATGGGTTGCGGGGTGTGCAGATTGTGGCCCCAAGATCGAACAGGGCTTGGGCAAAGTCTGATGGACGATCCTGTGCTTCTGCTGACTGGTTGAGGAGCGCTGCCTGTTTGGCCAAAAGCGGGCGCGAGGCGGGGAGAGGGTTTTCTATGGCAAAAAGGCGTGATGTCACGCGCTCGACATTTCCATCGACCGGTACGACGGGGCGGCCGAAGGCAATTGCGGCGATGGCGCGTGCAGTATAGGCCCCGATGCCTGGAAGCTTCAGGAGGCCTTCGACTGTGTCCGGGAATTGCCCGAGTTCTGCAACGCGTTTGGCGCAGGCGTGGAGATTACGAGCGCGGGCGTAGTAGCCGAGCCCGGCCCAAAGATAGAGAACGTCTTCCTGCGGGGCTGCGGCCAGATCCTGCACGGTCGGGTAATGCGTGAGAAAGCGTTCGTAATAGGCTATGACAGCCTTTACAGTCGTCTGCTGAAGCATGATTTCGCTCAGCCAGACGGCATAGGGGTTAGGCCGCTGCCCCGGGAGGCTGCGCCAGGGAAGGGTGCGGCGGTGAGTGTCGTACCAGCGGAGCAGGTCGGAAGCATCAGGAGTCACGGAGAGGGATATGACGAAGGATCACGGTCCGGACAAGAACCTTCGTGGTCGGGCAGCGGGAATGGACCAAAAGCCCGCATGGATTCCCAAGCGTGGAGGAGCGCGGCAGATCGGCGCTCTGGTGCCGGGAATTACCAAGCCGGCGTTCAAGAAGAAGTCTCCGCTTCTGGTTCGGCTTTCCATGGACTGGGAAGATTTTATCGGTCCACGTCTGTCTCGTGTGACCGAGCCGCGTCGGCTTTCGGCAGGGTCTCTGACGCTGGCGTGCTCGGGGCCGATTGCTATGGAACTGCAGCATCTCGCACCTCAGATCATTGAACGGATCAATACAGCCTGTGGTCTGCGGGGCGAGCATCTCATTCTTCGGTTGAAGATTGTTCAGGACATGACAGCATTTGAGAGGCCCAAGCCGCCAAGGCCCAAGCCCGTTCAGGTTGATGTTCCTGAGATTGAGGATGACGAGTTGCGGGATGCCCTGCAACGCCTTGGTGGCCATATCGGAGCGCGGGGTGGCCGCAGGCGTCGGTGACAGAAGTGTTTCACGTGAAACGACTTGTTTCATGCCCTGAAAGAGCCCTTTTCAGGGACCAGAGTTCTGACGATATGGAAAGTTGAAAAGCGGCTATTTCCAAGGAGACAAGCCATGAACATCACGAAAAAATCTGCTGGAGCCTTGGTGCTGGCCGCATTGATTGGTGCTGCACCGTTCTCGGCCATGGCGCAGCGTGGCGGCGGTCCGGGCGGTGGCGGCGGTGGTGGCTTCCATGGTGGAGGTGGAGGCCGCGGTGGTCCCGGAGGTGGCGGGATGGGCGGATTTCGTGGTGGTGGCCCGGGAGGTGGCTTCCGTGGCGGCCCAGGCGGTGGTTACGGCTATCGTGGAGGCCCCGGTTGGGGCTTCCGTCCCGGCTATGGTGGCTGGGGCGGTGGATGGGGTGGCCCGCGCTTCGTCGGTTGGGGAACGGCCGGTTGGGGTGGATGGAATGGCTTGGGCGGCCCGGGCTGGTTCGGTTACGGCTGGGGTACGCCG
>NZ_JBDOBO010000087.1:0-9128 GCF_047723935.1 Gluconobacter sp. | reverse complement strand
TCACCCCGCAGCGCGGTCTGCCCCCGCCCTCAGGCTTGAAGCTTTTCGGGCAGGCCTGCGGGGTGAGGCGTTCGACCTGACGGTTTCTGAAGGCGAGACAGTTACAGCCTATGGAACAGACCAGGCTGCGTTATCTGGCCTGTTAGACCTGATCGCAGGTTTTTCTCCCCCAATGGGCGGCCGCGTCCTTGTGCAGGAAACGGACGTTACATCCCGGCCCGCCGGACAGCGCAGCATTGTCCTGATCAGTGCCCGCGATCCGCTGTTTCCGCACCTCGATACGCGCAGCAACATTGTTTTTGCGCTTCGTGCTCAGGGACAGAGCCGTGCAGAAGCCGATGCTGCCGCAGGCCGCATGATGTCCCTGCTGGGGCTGGACGGACTGGGAAATCTTTCCCCGCAGGACCTCAATCCCGAGCAGACATTCCGTGCAATGCTGGCCCGTGCACTTGTAACCTCACCCGCTATTCTGCTGCTCGACAATCCGTACACAAATCTGGACATACAGGCCGGCAGACGCATCGCCTCCTTACTCTCCAAACTGTCACGAGCGCGAAATCTCAGTGTGCTGCAAAGCGTCACGCGCAAAGAAGACGCCCTGCGTGCCGGAGGACAGATTGCCCTCTTTGATGAACAGGCTCTGCTTCAATGCGGAACAGCAGCAGAACTTTATGATCGGCCATCAGATGTTGGCGTGGCGACACTCTTTGGTGAAGCCAATGCCCTGACCGGACAGGTTCTGGACATTGCCGATGACGTCGCGCGCGTGCAGTTGGCATGCGGTGGCATTGTCGAAGCTCTCGCGTCCGACGATACGCTGCAGGAGGGGCATGCCTGCCTGGTCTGCGTCCGTCCGGATCGGATCTCACCCTTTTTCGGCAGCCAGTCTCTCGGCCTTGACGATGAAGAAGCACCACCTGTCCGCGGCACAGTGACGGACAGCGTTCATCTTGGCGATCATATCAGAATGCGGGTGCGCTGCCCGGATGGCACCGAGATTGAGCTCCGGCGGCCGCCCCTCCAGGCCCAGAAGCTGCCACGAGCCGGAGCCGCCGCGCAACTGGCCTGGCCCGCCGGACATGCAACGGCCTTTCCGCTTCGTGCTGACCTGTATTAAAGTGCCGCCGCATTCGGTCAGGCATCCGCGCCTGACCTCTTCATGCTGATTGAGGACACCATTCTGACCCGGCCCGCTTTCTTTCTGCGACATACGCTCCCGGCACGATGCCGGGCGGGTCTCGGTCGTATCATGCGCCCTGCAGCACTTCTGACGGGTCTGCTTGCGATACAGGTGCTGCCTGCCAACCTGCATGCACACGCAACATCTGCGAGCGGCGTCCATTCGTCAGACGACATTGGAGATTTCTTTTCCCATGTCGGGCATAGCGTCGCCTCTGTCTTCTCGCCATCAGAAGCCTCGGCACACGCACACAAGCGAGCGGCTACGCGCCATTCCACAAAACATCGTCGCACAGCAAAACCCGCTCCCCCTTCCCCGGGCTGGGCTATTCCTGAAGGTGCGGTGACTGCGAATGCTTTGATCACCAGCGACAAGTCCCTGAAGCAGGTTGAATGGGATGGTCAAAAAACAACACTGGATTCAGGCGTTCATTCATCGACCCCAAGTTGGGCCGCTATCCTGCTAAACGGCAGTCAGCTTACAGATGCGTGCCAAAAAGGCTGGGTTCATCCTCTCGGAGGCACTACGGGATGTGGCCTTCCCGGAGGCCAGACAATCATGGCACTTGCATGGGATCGCTCCCGCCTCCCTGCCGCCCCCAACTGGAAAGACTTCTGGGATGTAGCGCGTCATCCAGGACGACGCGGTCTTTATCTTGGTGCGCGAACAACGCTGGAAATTGCCCTGCTTGCAGATGGCATAGACTCTCGGGACATTTATACCGCGCTTTCAACGCCAGCCGGGATCAGCCGGGCGTTTCACAAACTGGATCTGCTTCGACCTTATATTGTGTGGTGGAAAACACCCGATGATGCGGCCCGGATCATGGAGCAAAGCAGCGCGCTCATGACCAGCGCCCCCATGACAGAAATTTCCAGCGTCAGCATGAAAGTCAAAGCGGGGCCAGCGGCTTCTCTTTTTGTCGCGCAGCCAGATCAAACTCTTAGCACCGCACTTTATTGGGCAATCCCGGCCAACAATCCGGAAACCGCAGCACAGAAAACCCTGACCCAGTTACATACTCAGTCTCCTCACCTGAACGACATGCCCGAAAGCGTTCTGGATCCGGGAGGAACTGCCCTGTCCGTCAATGATGCGTTCTGGACCAAATATGGCGATCAGCTGGAACAGCAGTTTCAGGACTGGTACGGCAGCAGCAAGCCATGATGGCCATTTCCATGCGGCTTCACCTGCCCGCCATTATACTTGGTCTCCTCCTTGGTTGTGGCGTCATCACATTGCTGATGCGTCTTTTGCCTGCCAGACACGTACGCCTTCTCGGCCTGCTGGTTTTACTGCCTGGTCCGGCGCTCGCCTTTGCGCTTCCTGAACTCCAGCGCGCTGGTCTGAGCTTTGTCGGCCGGCATTATGACCTTGTCCAAGGCATTCTGATTTCCCCAGCCATCATGATGCCGTTTGGGGCAACGTTACTTGGGCTCCCCATGGGGACAACGCGTGCGGCAATCGGCCTGGGAGCGGATTTGACGATGCGCCTGAAACTGATTTGGCTTCCTCTGCTTTTACCTGCTGCCCTGCTTTCCCTGACAATAGCGGTTCTGTTGTCCCTCGGCTGTGTGATACTGGATCGGCCATGACTTCAGTTTCTCCTTTCTGGCAGACCACGCCGCTAGATCAGATGACGTCCGAACAATGGGAATCCCTTTGTGATGGGTGTGGGCGTTGTTGCCTGAACAAGCTCCGTGACGAAGATACGGACGAGATCGTCTACACGACCGTTGCGTGCCGACTTCTGGACACGCAGACCTGCCGTTGCACAGACTATCCAAAACGCCATCGTAAGGTGCCGGACTGCGTCACATTAACTCCTGAACTGCTAGCCGAAATCGACTGGCTTCCTCCAAGCTGCGCCTATCGATTGCTGCGTGACGGATTTGATTTGCCTGAATGGCATCCTCTGCGCTCCGGGACACGCGACAGCGTTCTAATGGCTGGCGCTTCTGCGGGAGGGCGTTGCGTGAGTGAACGCCGCGCTGGTCCACTGGAGAACTACATTGCCGCATGGCCAGGAGAATGGCCCGCGAACGCTCCGGCCTGCGTCTCCAGAAAACGCTCCGGCTAACCCCATGCTTCCGCCGACCGTCCCTCTCGTATGGAGACGTTCGCCTCGTGCACGCCGCATGACCCTCCGCATTGATGCTCAAGACGGCAGTGTCGTTGTTACAATGCCGGAGCGCATCAGCCAGCGGCAGGGTCTTGCGTTCGTCCATCAGCATATGGACTGGATTACGTCCTCTCTCGCTACCCTGCCTGAAAAACGTGTGCTGGCTGACGGGCACGAAGTCATGATCGAAGGATTTCCAGTTCCCATTCTGCATGAGCCAGATGCCCGCCGCGGCACATGGCTGGATTCAGATGGCCTTCATGTCAGCGGAGATGCCGCTCATACCGAACGTCGCGTAAGAGACTTTCTTCACAGCCTGGCCAAAGAGCGCCTCTCAAAGGCTGTTGCTCTTCACAGTAAAAGAATGGGGCTTGTGCCGTCCCGCGTCGATTTGCGGGAAGTCCGGTCTCGATGGGGCAGTTGCACCCGAAAAGGACGCATCATGTTGAGCTGGCGTCTGGTCATGACGCCGCTGGAAATTCGAGATTACGTCGTGATCCATGAACTCGCTCATCTTCAACATTTTGACCACAGCGCTGCTTTTTGGGGCTTAGTTGACAGATTTTGCACAAATGGACGCACAGGACGTCTTGCAGCGGAACGCTGGCTGAGCCAAAACGGGACCGCCCTGCTGCGAGCAGCATGAGGCGTGTGCGAGCTTGGCGGAATGGTAGACGCACGAGACTTAAAATCTCGAGTCCGTAAGGGCGTGCGGGTTCGAGTCCCGCAGCTCGCACCACATAACCCTCTGGTTTCATTGGAAATACGAGGATATGACCCATAACAAGTGGGTTGGTTCTCCAAAGCTCTTCTCCAAAGTTGGAGAAGTTTTATGCTCAAACTTGTCGGCTCGCGATTCCATTTTCGACGCGTCGTCCCAGTCCCCTTGCGCCCGATTCTTGGTAAAAGCGAAATCTGGATTTCCTTGGGAAGAGCAGGCAAAGTCGAGGCGCGACGCCGTGCAGCAGAACTGCACGGACAAATGACTGACCTGTTTGAAGGACTTTTAAGTGTGAGCGATATAAAGCAGTCCTCTAAAACGCTCACTTTCTCACCTGAAGAAATCAAATCTATTAACGAGAAATATGTCTTCAAAACAGACCTTGATGTCTGTAAAGGAATAATAAGAGTATTAGAGGATACAATAGAAATACATGAAACCCTCAGAATAGCAGAGGTCCATAACGCAAGGGCAGAAGTAGAAGTAAAATATCAAAAAATAGTTATGCAACAAGCTGAATATTTAGATCGCCTCATGTCGGGTATTAAAGAAGTTGTAATAGTTGCGGAAAATTTTCAAGCAAGACTTTTAAAATCTATGGAAGATCTCGCTCAGAGACTACAAATTTCTTCCGCCGAGAAGAAAGTCCTAAGAGGCGAAATTGACCGCCTCCATAACACTCTCATTACAACCTTCACAAAAACCATTGAAACTACAGCATCCCGACCGCCATCGCAGTCTCCAACACCTTATTCCGAAGAGGCACTCCCCATAGTCGCCGAAAATCAAACCAAACTACAGTCAAAGGCTCCCTCACCTCTTTTACTATCGGCGGCCCTAGAGCGTTTTCTCAACACCAAACCCGCCAAAAGTCTCGAAACTCAGCGAGACACGAGCAGAACTGTCGCACTTTTCGTACAGGCATTTGGAGATCTTCCCGTCCGTGAGATTGATGGCAAAGTCTCAGGGGATTTCCGCGACGTTCTCTTTTCCCTTCCGGCATCACATGGCAAGCGCCGCAACCTCTCTTTTCAAGATGAGATAGACCGTGCAGCTTCTCAGGATGTGCCATTGCTAAGCACAAAGACGGTAAAAAACCACTTCATGCGCCTGTCTTCTCTTTGGAATGACCTTCTAAGACGGGACATGGTTGAAAAAAATCCATGGAGCAGATGGAATTTCGACCTGTCCAACCAAATATCGCGTCGGGCCTGGAAACAGGAAGAAATGAATAAGCTCGTTAATACCCCTTGGCCAGTGGGCAGTATTCCCAACGAGACCTTCATGGGTATCACGATGGTTGCTGCTTACAGCGGTATGCGACTTGGCGAAATCAGCAACCTGAGAAATGAAGACATCCAAGACGTGGAGGGTGTTCCATGCTTCCGGATTTGTGCCCATCCAGAAGACAACTGGTCCCCCAAGACTGAAGCAGGAGAACGCATTGTTCCCATTCACTCCACCCTACTGAGCTGGGGTCTCCTGGCTTTTCAAAAAGCCAATCAGAAATACCTTTTTTCTGATCTTAAAGACTCACGGGACGGAAACCGGGGCGCTGACTTCAGCCGGGCATTCTCACGCTACAAAATGATAATGGACCTTCCTCCGGCTGTTACGTTCCACGGTTTCCGGCATACAGTGTCAACACTTCTGCGCAATCAGAAAAGCGACATTCGCGAAATCTGGATTGATGCCCTGTTAGGTCATGAATCCAGCCACAAGAGTCAGGGGGCAACGACATATCTGAGCGGTATCGATCTCACCAATCTGCAAACAACAGTCGAAGCTATTCAATATCCAGATTTTTATTTGGGAAAAAGGCTATGAGCGATACAACAAAGATTAAGTTAGAGCCTTTATGTCCTGAAGATGCACAAGATATGTTTTCAGGACTGTCTGATAATCGCGCCTATCAATTCATTCCTGATGAACCACCAATAAGTCTTAAAGCTCTTCGTGACAGGTATGTTGTTTTGTCTTCGGGCGGGAATTCAAATGGCACCGAAATCTGGCTGAACTGGATCATCAGGCAAGGTGTGGATCAGAAGGCTGTTGGGTATACGCAAGCGACACTGACGGCAGAGGAAGCGGTTGTTGCCTATCACGTCTTCCCTCTCTACTGGCGTCAAGGTATCGCAGCAGAAGCCATGAAGAGCACCCTCACAACTATTTTCTACAATCCCGACATCAAAATCGCACGCGCCTTTGTTGATACGAGAAATCACGCCTCTATCGCCCTGCTACACAAACTGGGCTTCAAACAGGTCAGAACAATTCATGACGCAGACTTCTTTAAAGGAGCAAAAAGTCACGAATATGAATTTGAACTTACTCAAACAGAATGGCTGAAGACGCCAATGCCTTCTCAAACCTAATAGTATCTCTAGCTTTACAGGAAATAGCAGACCGCAATTTCCTACATGTATCCATGGACGTGTTCTTAGGAATGATGCCAAAGCGCATGTTTAGCAATCCCAATGATACATAAAATTCCTTTCCTCTTATCTCCAATATCTGAAGTCGTACCCTCCCGGCAATCACCTCGCATCATGGGCGTTGAACTGTCCGGGAACCAGCGGCTAACGTTCCGGTCAGGTCAAGGGTCGGTCTTAGTCTGACTTTCCTTGTGGTAAAATGGATATCTAAATTATAGATATGTATATCCACAAACGGAGAGTGACATGCAGGTTTCAAAATGGGGTAACAGCCTCGCTGTTCGTATTCCCGCACATATCGTCCGTCAGCTTGGTTTGCAGGAGGGGGACAATGTCGAGGCGGTCTTTTCTCGTCTGAAAAGCCATGAAGAAGCCTTGCAGTCTTTGAAAACAATTGGTCGGAAACTGCCTAAAAACTTCCGATTTGAGCGTCCGCAAGACTGAATATGCACGTTCTTCTGGATACCAATATCCTGCTCTATGCGTGCATGGAGCAGGATGTGGAAAAGATGCGGATCGCTGAAGATGTTCTCCGCCATACGGATTGTCATATCTCTGTCCAATCGCTGAACGAGATGACGAATACGTTGCGTCGTAAAACGAAGTTGTCTCTGGATGATATTGGAGAGCTGATTGCAGACATCAGAAGTCTGACAACCGTACATGACCTAACGACAGGTATTTATGCCAGGGGGTGGGCAATTGTACGCCGTTATGGCTTGCAGACCTATGACAGCATGATTTTAGCGTGTGCCATCGAAAATGGTCTGGAAACGGTACTGTCAGAAGACATGCAGGATGGACTGTCCATTTTCGATATGGCGATTATCAGGAACCCGTTTGGATAGACAAACTGGTCGCTTCCGTCTTCGTCCAAGGCATTTCAGAAGAGATGAATATTTTTGGAGGGCGAGTTTTTTCGCGGCCAAACAGTTCGTCAAATGCTAAAATCTAAGTATCGCGATCTGTTGAAAGTATCTTCCGTGGACATCCGTCGAAGATCAGTCCTTGCGGGGTCTGCCACTGCGTTGGTTTTTCCGCGTCTGACCCGGGCGGCGGCAAAACCGCTTGTCGCACCTATAAAGCTAATCGGACGTCGTGTGACAATCGGAGTCAATATTGGCGGAATGGGTGGTTCCTTTGCGATTGATTCCGGAGGTGCCATGAGCCTTATCAATGAGTCAGTCGCACGAGACCTTGGCTTGCCTGAGGCAGGCGATCTACGCATTGGTGTAGCTGGGACGCCCGTCCTCCACCGAATTTTCGTTGCGCCAGAGCTGACAATTGGCGGTATCATAGTTCAACATCACGTTCGGTTTGTCGCAGTGCCTGGCTCGGTTCTTGGTGACGGCATCTCTGGAAGCATTTCGTCAGGCCTTGTCACGACGAGGCCCTGTTTGCTGGATTTCGACGCCCTGCAATGGTGTGTCTGGAACGATAGTCGACCCACGTTTTCCGATTACACACGTCTCAAGGCTCTTGCTGTCGATGCAAAGCCTGGGTTTTCTCCTATGATCACGGCAGCAGCTCAGGTGAATGGCAGCCCAGTGCGCTGCGTGATCGATACAGGTGGCGAGAGCTTTGTCCGCCTGAATCGTTCTATGGCGGAACACCTTGGTCTCTGGACCGATGCTCGCCCTTATGCACCGGTAGCGCAAGGCGGACGCATCGTTCGTGTCGATACTCTCAGTTTTGGAGGCGTCCTGTTTGAACGTCCACTAGCTCTACTACTCTCAACTGACCGCAACACTGATATTTCCGACGGCCTTATCGGACTACCAACGCTGCGTCGCTTCAACATTGGCTTTGATCTTGATGCTGATGCACTCTGGCTGCGCCGGAACAGTCTTCCTGCCCCAGATTATCGCTGTGCGCTTTCGGGTTTGGCCGTCAGCGAGATTGACCATGGCCTGCATGTTGATGATGTCGGTTCACAGAGTCCTGCTGCTGACGCTGGCCTTATTCCTGGGGACGTAATCGAGACATCAGAACCTGCAAACGTAATCAGGCAGCTCAATGCTTCCGCAGGAGAAGAGGTAACATTCCGTGTCCAACGTGGTGCAAGCCGCCGAGTGGTGACATTACGCATGTCGGACTATCTTTGATTTTCTGGCTCATCAAAGTTCGGGCCGATCTGAAGGCAGGGTCAAAGTCGTAAGGTAAAATCTGCTTTCTAGGCTTTGAGTCTGCTTTGCATTCATCATAGCCTAGGAATGAACTGCCCACTCACCCCGTAGGCGTGCCTGGTCAAAGAATATGAGACAGACGGGCGGCTTCCGCCCTCTTCTCAGACGTTGAATGATGGAAACCTAAGTCGGGTAAGCGGACATCAAGAATGCACATTAAGTCTAAAATACTGAGAATAATAAGTTATATCTCATTCGGACTAATATCGACTATATGATTCCATCGATGCACCTGAAAGACTCAATTCGAAAAATGTATTTAGAAGCTTTTCCATCGGAGATTCTGAGTCTACATTCATAACCAAGGATTTAGATATTTTCTTATTAGGAGCGAATCGTATGTCGATTAATTTAGACTTTATTGAGAAACAAATTGAGGAGAAAAAGAAAAAGGTTGATTTTGATACAAAAGATTACACTATAGAGCATATCTTTATAAAATATACTACAGGATTAGATGAAGAATTGAACGAAATATTCGTTC
>NZ_JBDOBO010000086.1:0-9282 GCF_047723935.1 Gluconobacter sp. | reverse complement strand
GTTCAGGCCAGATGATAGCTTATCGCCCTGTCCGAAAAATGGGGACCACCTCTATATTCCGTGGTCGATATGCAAGGGCTGAACCGTGTGTCGCGGCGGGTGCTCGAAAACGCAGCGAATGCCATGGCCGGTATGGTGCGTTCTGCGACGCATGAACCCGAAGACCAACGCCCTGCGATTGGCTTGACGATGTTTGGTGTCACGACACCCTGCGTCACACACCTGACTGATACCTTGCATCATCAGTTTGATTGTTTGGTGTTTCACGCCACCGGCACGGGTGGTCGTTCGATGGAACAGCTTATTGATCGTGGAGTCATACGCGGTGTAATTGACGTTACGACAACGGAATTCTGCGACCTCATTGCGAATGGTATTTTTCCTTGTGGAGAAGACCGGCTCGGCGCAGTTGCACGCACTAAAGTGCCTTATATCGGCAGTTGCGGTGGTCTCGACATGGTCAATTTCGCTGCCCGAGATACGGTTCCACAAAATTATAGAAATCGTGTTCTGGTAGAGCATAACCCACACATCACACTGATGCGTACATCAGCCGAAGAATGTCGTCAGATTGGGAAAATGATTGCCGAACGCCTGAATCACTGCGAAGGCCCCGTCGCATTCTTTATACCGGAAGGCGGCTTTTCTTTACTTGATGCGGCTGGAGAGGTCTTTTTCGATCCCGAAGCCGATGAAGCATTCGTCGCGGCGTTATCAGGGATGCTGCGCGAAAGCGCAAGGCGAAGGCTGATACGCCTGCCATATGCGCTCAATGATTCTGCTTTTGCTCAGGCAATGGCGGACGAATTTCAGACAATGTTCAAGGAGACAGAATTCAATGCCTAGCATTGCACGCGAAACTATTCTTGGTCGTTTGCGCGGCCTCATCGCAGAAGGGCGCCCTATCGTTGGAGGCGGAGCAGGAACAGGTCTTTCCGCCAAATGTGAGGCGGAGGGTGGCATCGATCTGATCGTCATTTACAACTCCGGTCGTTACCGCATGGCTGGACGCGGTTCACTTGCGGGGTTGCTTGCCTATGGCAATGCTAATCAGATCGTTATGGATATGGCACGTGAGGTGCTGCCAATTGTCCCAAACACACCAGTACTTGCCGGCGTGAATGGGACTGATCCATTTGTGGACTTTGATGTATTCCTCGACGAAATACGCAGAGTGGGTTTTTCTGGTATACAAAACTTCCCGACAGTCGGGCTGATTGACGGTACATTCCGGAAAAACCTTGAAGAAACCGGCATGAGCTATGCTATGGAAGTGGATGTCGTCGCTCGGGCCCGCAAGAAAGATTTGCTCACGACCCCTTATATCTTCGACCCAGAGCAAGCTGTCAGCATGACAAAAGCGGGCGCGGATGTTCTGGTTGCCCACATGGGCCTGACAACTGGTGGCAATATTGGTGCAGAAACAGCATTCACACTGGACGACTGTATAACGCTGATCAACCAGATGACGGATGCTGCCAAAAGTGTGAGAGACGACGTCATCGTTCTTTGCCATGGCGGACCGATTGCAATGCCTGAAGATGCCCAGAAAGTCCTCAAGGCTTGCCCGGATTGCCATGGATTTTATGGTGCATCGAGTATGGAACGGTTGCCAACCGAACGCGCGCTGGTCGAACAGACACAATTGTTTAAATCTATGACGCGCTAGTATTCTTCCTGAAGGGCATGTTAGGAAATAGTAATGTCTTAAACATGCCTTTCTTTTTCCTTCCGTACATTTGAAAAATTCCATGAATAGCCATATAAATCAGGAGCATAGACATGATAGGAAGCGATATCAGTGATGCTATGCTCCGGCCCCAGTCTCGGGAACAGATCCCCGACGATGAAGAGATCGCCAGTCAGCGTCACGGCTGGTAGTGTGTATGACACAAGGCGATCTCATGAAACCATTACCAGCCCTGATACATGGTAGATCATACCTCCCAAAAAGAATGTAGTGTTATGGCGCCTCGCATCAGCAAAGATGCCATCACCCGAAATGAAACTCTGTAGGCCTACGGCTATCCCGGACGGGCCAAGGGGAACGATGGAACACCCATCAGACGGGCCGTCTCATAAGCCTAAGCACCCTTAATGCCCTCTCCGCGTTGACAGGGTAAATTGTACAACAGAGCCACACAACAGGAGAAATGTCATGCCCCTCGACGTCGCCAGTGCCATTCTGCAACGCCGCGCTACCAAAGTCTTCGATCCCGACCACCGCATGACGGACGCTGAACTCGACACACTGCTCGGTCTCGCCCGCCGTATGCCAACGGCGTTCAACATCCAGAATTGGCGCTTCGTCGCCGTGACCGATCCAGAACTGCGCACCAAGATCCGCGCCGTCGCATGGGATCAAGCTCAGGTTACCGACTCTTCCGTGCTTCTGGTTCTCTGCGCTGACATCAAGGCGTGGGAGAAATCCACCACGCGCTACTGGGAAAACGCCTCCACCGAAGTGCAGCAATTCATGACCGGCGCGATCGATCAGTATTATCGTGGACGCGAACAGGTCCAGCGCGACGAAGGCATGCGCTCGTGCGGTATGGCAGCGGCAGCCATCATGCTACAGGCCGAAAGCATGGGCTACGGCACATGCCCGATGGACGGTTTCGACTTCGACGCAGTGGGCAAGCTGATCAATCTTCCCGAGGACCATGAAATCGTCATGTTCGTCGCGGTCGGTAAATGTGCCAAGTCCCCTCACCCGACCGGCGGCATCCTTCCGACAGACGAGATCATTTTCAGGAACACGTTCTGAGCCGCCACTCGCCTCAAAAGTTGCCAGAAGGCCGCCCGTGACAAACGCTACCGCTCACACGACATTCCGCCTGACACCGGCGATAACCGGACTGTTCGCCGGGGTGTGCGGCCTGACGGTCGCGAACATCTACTACGCGCAGGCTCTGATCGGCCCCATCACGAGTGCACTGGCCATTTCCTCCACATGGGCGGGAAGTATCGTCACGCTGACCCAACTCGGCTACGGGGCTGGGTTGGTCCTGATCGTGCCGCTCTGCGACCAGTCCGAAAACCGTCGTCTGATCCTCCTGACGATTGCCGGGCTTGTCGTCAGTCTGATCGGAGCGGCGCTCAGCACCTCAGTCGCGACATTCATGCTGTTTTCCGTCACCATCGGTCTGTGTTCCGTGGGGTCGCAGATTCTGCTGCCGCTCGCCACGCATTTCGTGGAACCCGGTCAACGTGGCAGAACGATCGGCAATATCATGGGCGGCCTGCTGTCGGGGATCATGCTCTCGCGGCCCGTCGCAAACGCTATGGCGGCCGCGTTCGGCTGGCGAGCCGTGTTCTGGGTCTCTGCTGTCGTCATGATGCTCGCGGGTCTTGGGCTGGCGCGCGTTCTGCCCGTTCAGGCCCCAACCCGTCGCATGTCTTACGGAAGCCTCTTGCGGTCGATCATGCATCTTCTGGTCCAATACAGGACGTTAAGGGTTCGCATCGCCTGTCATGGTCTCGTCTTCGCTGTCTTCAACATGTTCTGGACCGCCATTCCGCTTTTGCTTCATGCCCAGTTCGGCTTTAGCCAGAGCAAGATTGCCCTCTTCGCACTCGCGGGAGCAGGCGGCGCACTGGCCGCTCCTCTCGCAGGACGCTTGGCTGACGCCGGACTGACCCGTCCGGCGACACTGAGCGCAATCGCACTCGTAGGCGCAACGTCTCTCACCTCGGGCTGGGCCGTCGCTGCAGGTTGGATTATCGTCCTCGCGGTACTTGCGCTGCTGCTGGATGGTGGGGTGCAAACCAATCAGGTCATCAGCCAGCGCGTGGTTTACAGTCTCAACGACACTGCGCGCGGACGCCTGAATGCTGCTTATATGGGCGGTGTGTTCGTCTGCGGTGCGCTCGGATCGTCTTGCGGGGCCGCACTCTACAGCATTGCAGGTTGGTGGGGCTTTGCGATCGCAGGAACGCTCATGTGCCTCGCCTCCCTCGCGCTCTTTGCCGCCACGAATGGTAGGCATGCCGCCTCATGAACCCTGCTCCATTCTCTCCGTCCCTGATCTGGTTTAAAATGCACGAACAGATAGAAATTCAAGACTAGTCTGCTTACCGGCGTCGACCTTCTTGATTCATTCGTTCAGCGTATGCGTCGAACAATCTACCTTGGTAGTACTCGATCTAAGTGATATCGGCTGAATTTTATTATCGGTGTCCTCATTCGGCTATCAAATTCAGAGTTCCAGAAAGACAAATTACTGGAGAATTTCGTTAAATTCCAAAACGTTCCCGTCTGGATCACGAATAAAACAGACGACGCGTCTGTCATGCCCCATATGCACTGGGCCTTCTGTGATCGTAATCCGTTCCTGTTTCAGCCAGGCCACAAGACCCACCATACTTTCGATAATAAATGCCGCATGTGTGTATCCTGGATATTTGACAGGAACATCCATCAGAATATTACCAGCCGGGTCTGACACACCATTAAAAATAAGATGAATACGAAGCCCGGATGGGTGATGTAGACCACAGGCTTTCACCGCTGGAGCGTATTCTTCTGGATCACGGATGAAGCCAAATTTGGCATAAAACCGTTCGGAAACGGCGAGATCCGTCACACGAATGCCTACATGATCTAGACTCAGATGAGAGAAGTTCATTGCGCCTCTCCTGTTTTTAAATCCGCTACAATATTCGCGAATGGAACAAATCCCTCCAGGCGTTCCGTGCGCTGCAACCATCTACCAATGGCCTTGTATTCTGATAGATCAACATTTCCTTCCGGAGCTCTCGCGACATAACTGTAAAGCGCGACATCCGCGATTGTCGGTTCTTGGGTTCCTGCGATCCAGGTCCGGCCCAGCAAGGTTTGCTCGATCACTTTGAGTGTGTCATGAGCACGCTGGATGACCTCTTCCGGATTGAAGGGGGCTCCAAAGACTGTCACAAGACGCGCAGCACAGCATCCATATGTGATTTTTCCTGCCGCAACAGACAGCCAGCGTTGAATTTCCGCCTCTGTTACTAGGTCCTCTGGCAGCCAATGAGATGGCCCCATTTTTCGCGCGACATAAACAAGGATGGCATTGGAATCCGCAATGATAGTCCCGTCATCATCTAGAACGGGAATTTCTCCAAAGGCGTTCAGCCTTAAAAATTCCGGAGTTCTCTGCTCACCCGCGGCAAGGTCGACAAGCGTCAATTCGTGAGGCAAGCCGACAAGAGAGAGAAAGAGGTGCGCCCGATGCGCATGCCCCGAAAGGGGATGATAATAGAGCTTCATGGGGAACTCCCGAAAAAAACGGTTGAACAGATACGTTGTCTTCTCACGCAACAAAGCGTGCGATAATCTACCAAAAGCGCACTTCATTATTGCGTTTTGTGGCTATAATTTGTTGATTACAGGAGAGAGATCTGATCGACCTTCCGGCATTGCGGATCTTTATGGCCGTGGCCGATCACGCCAGTTTTGTCGGAGCATCCCGAAAGCTGGGTCTTTCCGCAACAACGGTAACACGGACGGTGAGAAGCCTCGAGACAGCTCTCGGAATCTCCTTATTCAACCGTACAACCCGCTCTGTACATCTGACCACTGAAGGCGTGGAGTTTCTGGCTCGGTGTCGGGCAGCGATTTTCGACCTAGATGGTGCGATTGCTATAGCGCAAGGTGCGAGGACTGCTCCCCAAGGAGTATTGTCGATTACCGCTCCCGTTATTTTTGGACGGGTACACGTCCTTCCCGTTGTCACAGAACTTTTAAAAGCCTGGCCGCAATTGAACATCAGGCTTTTTTTGACAGACCGGGTTGTTCATCTTGTGGAAGAAGGAGTTGATCTCGCCATCCGGATTGCGCCTCCACAAGACAGCGCCCTGAAGATGCAGAAAATCGGAGAGGTCCAGAAAATTTTTGTTGCCAGCCCAGCTTATCTGAAGAAACACGGAGAGCCACAGGTCTTTGAGGATCTCGCAACGCATAGCCTCATTGAGGTTAATGAATATGCAGCGGGATATTCTGAGTGGCGACAGGGCGGGAAATCTGGTTTTTCGATAAAAGTCTCGCCCCGGCTTTTCGTGAACAGTGTCGATGCGGCTCTCACAGCCGCCATCGAAGATCTAGGCATCGTCACGGCATTATCCTACCAAACTCACCAATTTGTTGAAAATGGGCAGCTTCGAAGAATTTTGACTGACACCCCCGCCTCAGTACTTCCGGTCTTCATCCTGTTCCCTGCCAAAGAACGTCAGTCCGTAAATGTTCGAACGTTTGTTTCCGCAATGAAAGACAGGTTTATGGCAAAAAGGTCTCTCAAAGCACACCTCACATAGAAGAAGGGTCCCGTGCAAACAGCCGCTACCATTTTTATGCATTGTGCGGCTTTACGTTTGAGCTTCATTCCATCGAGTAACTGCAAAGCTTTTTGAGCTCTAAAGCGGCAGACTACCCTGGTTCAGGGAGAGTTCGCACAAGACGCAGAAAAGCGCCGGTCAAAATCTTTGGCGATTGCTGCAAGAGTGACCTCGCCTAGTTGAGCAATCAGAAGCGCCTCAGCTTTTTCGAGTGCGCTAGTCATTGACGCATTTACGGCCTGCTCGACGAGGCAATCGGGCGCCGGGTCGGCCAGGCCAATTGCGAAAATACGTGGCTGCCCCACGGCTTTGTAGACATCAAGCATCGAGATACTTTCCAGCGGCTTCAGAAGCGTCCACCCGCCAGCGTGCCCCTTGATGGAACGAACGAACCCCACATCCCGCAGGCCTGCCATCGTACGCCGAATAACAACCGGATTGGTATGCAGCATTTCCGCTGCTTCACCGGAGGTGATGGGCCCATTCGCGCGATCCATATGGATCAGCAAATGCATCATTCTCGATAATCGCCCGTCCAGTTGCATCGCCTGCCCTTTAGGCTCTTCTATCATGTCACATCAAGAGTTGCAAAAAGCTGATATGCATATATGTAACTTCAGACATTACATATGAAGTTGAATAGGATTTAACCATGTATGATGTGATCGTGATAGGCGGCAGCTTTGCCGGACAAGCGGCAGCTATTCAGCTGGCACGGGCTCGCATGAGCGTTTTGCTGATCGATGCTGGCTTACCGCGAAACCGCTTCGCAGACGCGTCTCATGGTTTCCTCGGCCAGGACGGCAAAGCGCCGAACACCATTATGCGTGAAGCCACTGCACAATTACGGCGATATCCAACTGCGCAGATCTTGCAGAACGACGCGCAGAACGACGCGCAGAAGGTGGCACGGAATGGCAAGACGTTTACTGTGTCTCTAGCCAACGGAGCAAAATTTCAGGCGAAGCGGCTGATACTCGCTACTGGCGTTTCCGATACTTTGCCCGATATCCCTGGTGTAGCGGAACGATGGGGCAAGACCGTTCTTCATTGTCCTTATTGCCACGGATATGAGGTCCGCAATCATCAGCTTGGAATTATCGCCACAAACCCAATGTCAATCCATCAGGCAACATTAATACCCGATTGGGGGCCAACAACTTACTTCACTCAGGGAATTTACGAGCCTGATCCAGAGCAGGCAATGTTGCTTAACAAGCGCGGCGTCGTGATCGAACGTACTCCAATCATTTCTCTCATCGGAGATGCTCCTGGTTTGGATGCCGTGAAGCTGGCGGATGGACGGCTCATTGAAGTCGCAGCTGTGTTCACGGTACCGAAAACCAGACCTGCCAGCCCGATTGCCGAGGATCTGGGCTGTATTCTGGAAAACGGACCTACCGGTCCGTTCATCAAGGTCGATACCTGGGGCGCAACCTCTGTGTCCGGGGTCTATGTAGCTGGGGATGCGGCTAGCCCGATGCATAATGCAACGGTCGCAGCAGCGTCGGGTGTCCTGGCAGGTATAGCGGCGCACCAATCTTTAGCCAGGGCGTGATCACGCGGTAACGCAATCCGCTGCTTGTCATCGAATACTCAGTTTTCTTTTCCATGCCCGAGCCGATGGCCAGGTCGGAACCCATAGGAGCGGGCTTGCCATGCGATCAGGAAGCTTACAGCAGCGAGTGCCATCACAATCCAGGGGAATGACAGAGCTCCCCACGTTTCCAGCAACACACCACCCAACAGGCCACCGCCGGCTATGGCGCTGTTCCAGACGACGACATTCATCGATAACGCAACATCTGTACCCTCCCCGGCTGCATCAGCCAGAGCCGTCTGGAGCAACGTCGCGGCCCCTCCGAAAGTCAGACCCCATATCGTAACGCCAATCATGATCACCGCAGGCGATGCTGATCCAATTGCAAAAAAAACTGCAACAGCAGCGAATATTGCCAGACTGACCAGAACAGAAAGCCGGAGGGCATGATCGACCGTGCAACTGGTGAGCCAGATGCCTGCAAGGGCAGCAAGGCCAAAAAGCAGGAGGATGCGGTCCGCCTCTCCTGCCAGCCCTGCCGGTGTAATGAACGGTACGATATAAGTGTAGAGAACGTTATGCGCGAGCATCCATGTTACCACGACGCCCAGAACAGATCGCACCCCCGGTGTTCGCAGGACATGACCGAACGGCTGGCGCTCATGATGTGCAAGGCCTGGAAAATCAGGAACCTTCGCCAGAACCCAGACAATTAACAGCAAGGTGGCACCCGACATGATCCAGAAGGCCAGTCTCCATCCCACAGCCGCGCCCAGCCAAGTGCCCGCCGGAACACCTACAGAAAGCGCGATCGGCGTGCCAACCATGGCGATAGCCAGAGCACGTCCTTGCTGAGCGGGTGTCACCATTCTGCGTGCATAGCCGGCCAGCAGGGCCCAGGCGAGCCCTGCCGCTGCACCCGCGCCATATCGCGCCACGAGGGTCAGGTCATAATCCGTCGAGAATGCTGTGATGGAGTTAAAAACTACAAAACCAATGATCGCCAGCAGTAGAACCCGCCTTCTCCGCCAGCGCTGTGTGGCCAATGTTAGCGGGATCGCAGCACTCAGGGAGCCCAAGGCGTAAGCCGTGACCATCTGCCCTGCCAAGGCGGGGGAAACATGCAGCCCAGCCCCGATCTCAGGCAGCAAACCTGCAGGAAGAGTTTCAGTCATAATGCAGATGAAGCCAGTCATCGCCAAGGCGAGTAAGCCGGCCATAGGTAATCTGTCATCGGGACTTCTGCGAAGGGGTATCGTCTTGGAGGTCATGCGGCTCTCATATATGGATCGAATGATCTATATATGAGAGCGTAAATTCTTGGCAATTACTTCTGGATCACTTAATATGAAAATCTTTCAAAAGGAGCAATACCATGGCGCGAACAGGGCGTCCCCGGGAGTTTGACAGGGACAAAGCACTCAATG
>NZ_JBDOBO010000085.1:0-9580 GCF_047723935.1 Gluconobacter sp. | reverse complement strand
TCAGACAAGATCAAAAAGTGAAAAAACCACGTGTAAGACACTGTTTTTTCACTGATTTTGTGTCCAAAATTGCGCAAATTTTCGGTTTTTATCGTCATCCGGTGACGACCTCGGACGCTCCGCTGCCCATGCGGGAGGAAACTGTCGAAAGGTATTGTCCCACCGTCCAGCCGCTCATGTTGTTGGCTGCAAGTGATGAACTCGACACGAGGCTGCTCAATGGAGTGTTGCTGGTCGCTGTCGCGATTTTTGAACCGGCCGATGTGCCAAACATATAGGCTGCGTAAACCTGCGCCGAGGTTGCTGCTGTTCCGGTGGATTTAGATACAGCGCTGGCATAGGAACTGATGATGGCGCTGGCGACTTTGGCCTGTGCCACAGGGTCATTCCGGTCAGCACTACTCAGCCCAAGCTTGGATGCGTAGTCGTTCCATGTGCCACTGGTAATCTGCCAGACCCCCGTGGCAGACGACGAACTGTTCCCGGTATTCTGGAAATGGCTTTCGATCTGAGCGTAAGCAGCGAGCGTATCGGGGTTGATGCCAGCCGCTTTCGCAGCCGCGACGGCATCGGCGCCATAGGATTGCGACAGCAGTTTGGACATTGCATCACTGCTGCCCCACACACCCGAGTAACTGGACGAACTCCCCGATGTCCCTCCTCCTGTTGAGGAAGACGTCGCCGCACCCGGAAAGATGAAGGTCGGCGCACCAGTCTCATCGATGCTTGGCACGATCTGGGAGGCCACCTGCGCGACACCCGGCGGTGCGGCGATACATACAGCCAGCAGGCCCAGCCCGCTCCGGCAGGCCAGAGAGAGGGGCCGCGTCATGCGCCAGGATATGAGAAGAGAACCATGCCGTCAGATGGTCTCATCCCGGCCACTATGCAGTGTGTGCCCGCAGAGGCTGTCGTGGATGTCCAGGGCTGCAGGTCCTCGGTCGGTATCCAGGCGGCCTTCCCATAAGCCCGCAGGATGCGGGTCCAACCGCCTGAGGTCGTCGTGGTTACGGCAAGCTGAGGCGGGGCGACGCCAACCTGTTTCGTGTCGCTTCCAGGTCCGGCATACACCGGTTCAAACTCCATACGGGGCGACATGCACGTAACGTGTCCACCCAGCGGCATGAGCTGCGGGTCAGGTGTGGCCGCGACAGGCGGCCCCCAGTCGCGCGGGCCGATGGCTTCCTGCCGTTGAGCAGCCAGTCGGTCGAGTTCCGCAGGCGACACATCCTGAGCGTAAGCAGGCCCAGCAAGCAGGCCCCCTGCCAGCAGGGAGAGGGTAAGTGTGAATCTGAAAGGCACGGAGTGACTCCTTTAACTGGTGGTCTCTCCGCAGTATCGCCTGAATCGTTGTGACGCTCGGCGTTCGGCTTTTGTTCCAAATGGTGTCACAACGCTGTGGCGCATGATGGGGAGAGAAGGAGACCCCGATGCGACATTCCCGAAACACTCTTCTGGTGGCTACAACCCTTGTGGCCCTCTCAACGCTGGCTCAGGCCCAGCGATGCCCTACCCTACCGCCTGTGGAAGTGACGCAGGCCCTGCCCGCCCCTTCAGGCGCACCCGACACCGGTCCTGTCCTGCGCCCCACGCCGACCGTACCCACGCCACGGCTCCTCCCGGCAGCAGAAATTGCGGCAAGCCCCGCACTCCGACGCATCACCAGCACAGGCGCGAAAGTCTATGAGATCGGCAACCGCGCCATGAATCATGGTCTGCAGGGTGTATATGCCGTCAATGGCGACATCTTCCGGGTATTCTACCTTACCCCGGATGGGCAGGCGCTGATTGGCGGCGTCCTATGGACGCAGGACGGGCACAACGTCACCCGTGATACCATCGCCCCGATCAAGGGCGCGATTCCTACCGTGACCATCACCGGGGCAAAAAAAGCGGCATCCGGGCAGGCCAGTGCACCGCTCGATGCGACAACGCTATCGGCCGAGCAGGTCAAGCGCGTCGCTCAGGCCAATGTCGGACTGGAAGGACAGGATGGGCTACCGCGCCTGACTATGGTGATCGATCCGCTCTGCCCCTGGTCAATCCGCGCACTCAATACGCTGGAGCCTTTTGTCGCGCGTGGCCAGATCCAGCTCGCCCTACTGCCGGTCTCCATCAATGATCACGAAAACAGCAATGCCAGCACTCCGGCCGCCACTGCGCTGTTGTCAGCAGTCCCACACGAGATGAAGGCAACGTGGCAGAAGATCATCGATCTGCATCACATCGCAGACGACATGCCCCGCACGGACGAGGCGGCCCTTCATCTGCAGCAGAATATGGCAATCGCTAAAGCCATTGGTGTTTCAGGAACACCGACATTCATCTGGCGCGACAAGGCCGGTGCATCGCATGTGACAGAGGGGTTGCCTGGGAATGTTGAACGACTGGTTCGGGAGCTGGGGCGGTGAGGCACCCCACACGCTCCATTCTAAGGGCAGGAAAATGGCTGATCTTCCCGCTTTACCTACCATTCGTGAGGGGCGTGCGCACCTTTAACCTGTTGCGACAGTATCTACGTGACAGGAAAGACTTTATCGAAGCATCGGCTATCGACACGGCTCTGGCCCCTGTTATGGATCCCGTGACAATCCGGGCGCTGATGTCCACACGACGCAACGGGCGGCTTTGCCTGCTCCTGTTTGTAGGCACTCTGTGCGTGTGGATCTGGTCGTGTGTTCACCAGGGGACAAGGTTGGTCAGTGTCGCCAGCCTGCAATTCGGCATCATTCTGTTGGTGCTTCTGGCGGAGTTTATCCGCCTGAGTTTTTCGAACTGGATGCTCCGCACCGGAGGCTTCGGGCGGTTTGGAACGTTCATCACCCGGGGGAGCAATCTCTGGCCCCGTTAGGGGCGCAAGCGCCTCCTAAGGGATATTTCAGGGTCTCTGTGCAACGTCGGTTTCCAGCAGCATCCGGACATAGCGTGTGTAGGGAATACCCTTTGCCTTCGCTCTGGCTTTCACTGCGTCCAGCAGAGACGCCGGCAGGCGCATGTTAAGGGCGGCCCCTTTGGGTTCGATCTCAAAGCGCATAGGCTTGAAACCGGACAGGTCATACTGAGTCAGATCCGATGTCGCGACGAACTCTTCAGCTGCGTTGTCGCTGTGAAGCGAGGGCATAGCCCTATTTTTTCCGCCCATAGTGCTCGACCTCCTTCTGATGCATGTAGCGGGCGCTGATCGGACGTAACCGGGTCTGGCTACCGACCGTCCTGAACATAAAGACCAGAAAGACATGACGCCCTGCTTCCGTCTTGCCAATAGCCCGCATCCGGGGTTCACCGGGATGAGGATCAGCCATGACCGCAGGTTCTCCCATCAGGACCTGCTCGATTTCGACCCGGGAGACGCCATGCTTGCCACATTTCGGCCAGTTGCCGCCATCCCAGTCAAAACCCGCTATCTTCATCCAAAGAAGATAGACATTTGCCTACACAAATGCAAGACTATCTTCTCTACGCTCTGACACGAGGCGCTGCCTCCAGCCAGTTTTCGACCTTCAGCCCTCGTATGCGACAAAATTCCCGGGTGTTATCCGTGACCAGTGTCAGCTTGAGGGTATAGGCATGGGCGACAATCAGCAGATCATTCAGGCCGATTGACTGACCTGCTGCTTCCAACTCGGCCCGGATTCCTCCGTATTCGCCATCAGCAGGCACGTCCAGAGGCAGAACCGGGATAATGTTCAGAACGCTCTCGACCCGTTCCAGCAGTCTGGCGGACCCTTTCTTTGCGCAGCCATAACGCAGTTCAGCTGCGACAATTACGCTAGTGAAGAGCGTCTTCGGATTTTCTTTTGCAATGCGACACGCGGCAAGTCCGGTAGGATTACGGATCAAATCACTGATGATGTTCGTATCCAGAAGATATCCGTTCAAAAGATGTCCTCCGGGCTAGCTGCCTGGTCTTCGATGCTCGGTAACTGGTCATCTGGGCCAAGTGGCTCTTCGGCCGTCCATTGGGCCAGCAGACCCGCCACTGTCGTCGGGCGTTCTGTAGGCTCAATGATGAGCCTGTTGCCTTCGCGTCGGATTAGCGCCCGGTCTCCCGGGAGTTCAAACTCGACAGGAATCCTGACCGCCTGACTGCGGTTATTGCGGAACAACCTGACTTCTTTAGGGCGTGAGGAAGAAGGCGATGGCATTGGCATGGAGGAGTCTCCTTGTATATGCCATCTTGTATATGTATTACACTGAAATTTCCAGAACAAACTGATAAGGTAAGAAAGTCCGACATACGCAACGTGAATGGGCGTATGCGACAGAACTCATGTGCCGGGATAAGAGAACACCACCATGCCATCCGAAGGACGAATGCCTGCAACGGTGCAGCGTGCACCTGCTGTAGCGGTTGTTGAATGCCACGGCAGGACATCTGCCGTTGGAATCCATGCGAGGTGTCCATGGGCACGGACGATCTGTGTCCAGGCCCCCGATGTCGTCGAGGTCACGGCGATCTGGGGCGGTGCAACACCGATTTTTTTCGCCCGCTTACTCGGACCGTCATAGACTGGCTCGAATTCCGTTCTGGGCGACATGCAGGTTGCTGTGTCCTTCAGGGGCACGGGCGGCGCTTCTGGCGCCGCTGCGACAGGTGCGCCCCAGTCGCGTGGTCCGATTTCGGCCTGACGTTGGGCTGAAAGCCGATCCAGTTCGGCAGGCGACGTCGTCTGGGCCTGTGCGGCCGACGCGAGCAGACCGCTGGAAAGCAGGACAACAGCCAGTTTGGGCATAATCGACACGAGAAACCCCCTCTAAGTGGCTGAACACGCCGATTAGCATACCGCTTGTCTGGAAAGAAGATTCCAGTGCGCAAATCAGACTACTCGTCCGGGGCATGATGTGGGAATGTCTGAGCCGCACGGCGGGTTAGATGCTCTGCCAGCAGATCGGCTAGCGTAGTTTGCAATAAGGGCTGTCGCGCTTCGGACGTTTGGTCCAGTCGTTCAGCAGTTTTTGGCAGACTGGGAACTACGGGTTCAGCACACATAAAAAAGCTCCATACTATTTCAGGACAGGCGATTGCCTCTTTCCCGATCAGTATGGAGCTTTCAGTTGTGACGACGGCTTAGAAGGTTCCGGCACGTCCTGCCGCTTGCGACACTGCCCATTTGGCGTGTTCATAATCCGGACGGTCGGCCTGATCGACTGGATCTGTCGGGCGGACGATCGTGCCATCGCGGGACGCGACAGAAGGCGACCAGTGCGCTGGCGATGAGCCGTAAGACGCATAGGGGTCGTATTGTGCCTGACGCACCGGCGGGGGCTTGAGCGGCCTGTCATTCGCGGAACGCAAATTGCCGTGGGCACATCCGGAAAGGGCCAGCAGACAGCCGAGTAGCGGAAAAGAAATCCTCACGCCTGCGGTCCGTTCAGTTCCGCCTCAAGAGCGGTAATCAACGCGACTGCGTTATCCGGTTGCGCTTTGATAGTGTTTAAGCACTTAGCGAGCTTATTAAAATCCCGCACCAGTTTATTATGCTTCTTAACACCCTCATTGAATTCATCATTCCGCAGTTTTTTCTCAGCCTGCAAGGCTTCCTGCGCCGCAGCGAGCTGCTGACGCAGATCGGCTGAAACCTGCTCTTCTTGTTCCCAACCGGCTCTCATTTTGCGTCCCCATACTTGCCACTCGGCAAGTGTTTTCTGGAGATTAAACGCCTTGTTCTGCCAGTGGTTGGCGACCTGTGTCTGCTGTGCGAGTGCTGACACTGTACGGTTCTGCTGTTCGAGATCATTGGCAACCCGGCGGAGTGATCCGCGAATACCGCCTAACGCACCAGCTGTTACAAAATCACTGCACATGGGTCACGCCCTCAAACATCGGTCTGTGTAATGGGCCGCACCTGTGCAGCCGTTGTCGTATCCATTGCGGGAACAGTACCACCAGAACCACCACCGCCACCACTTTTTTTTGCCTCGTCTTTCAATCCTTCGAGATATTGTGTGCCAACCTGACGACCAGTATCTGCTCCCTGCTCGACCGGCCGGCTGGAGGATTTTTCGAATTCTTCCGCATCCACACGGCTGGCTGCACCAAATCCGACCATGGAGGCCATGTGATGGGGCAATGTGGTGATCAGGCGGAAGGACAATGTCGCAGTCGTCATCTCCATGGCGGAATACATGATGATCATGGCGATCAGGCCGACCCAGTTATCGGTGAGATAGCCATGATCCAGCGTAAAGGTCGAGGCGACCAGAAAGCTTTTCATCAGCAGCCAGGAAAACGCTGAGAATATTGTATAGCTGAACACCATACCGATCACCATCATCGCCGGCCGGAAGAGAATGGTGAAAAGAATCTCGTAACCCCGCACCCCTTTGCCGTGTATGCCGTCTCCTGCGAACGTCATATGGGCCAGAAACCATAGAGGCGCATAGGCGACAGCCTCTACAACCAGCAAAAACCATCCCGTAACGCCGGCAATCCAGTAAAGGTAAGGCATCATCGGCAGGACATAGGCCAGCGTCACCCCTGCGGAGAGCAGGAAAAGGCAGGCCGTAAAAATCACCGGCAGCAGCCGAGTAATCGTTCCACTCAGGACAGTTGCCGCTGCCGCGGTGGCCGTGACGCCCCATTGTCCGGTCACGAATGACGTGACACCAGCACCAATATCGAGAGAGACGCTGCCAGCCGCCACGGACAGCGCTATGGCCGTCAGCGCCAGATGAATGAGAAGATGCCCCATGCCGATCATGGCGCCTAGAGGATCAACCCAATCCGTGCCGGAGCTGCCCATCACCAGATGGTTCATGATGAGTTCGAGCGTGCCAGGACCGAAGTTCAGATAGGTCAGCACCTTCGTCCAGATCGCCGTACTATCTGAAGAGACGTGTGCGTTGGCGTATAGTCGGGGTGAGGCGCTGTTGGGAGCCGGCTCGTCGGCCGTCTGAAGTGTTGCATCCATCTTGCCGAGATAACTGGATACGCTCTGGAGGAACGGCAGCAGGTCCTGCCCCAGATACGCGCCTATGCCTGCCCATGATGGTGCTACGACAGCGGGCGTGATCGACGACACTGAAATGACTTCCGCGTTCAGGCGGGAAATTTCGAGATAATAGGCCCCAAGCCCCGTCCAGCCGAGGGAGCGGAGTTCTGAGGTCGCTGAATTATCGCTGGCTGTTGACCCGGCAGCACCCCGAACTGCGGCAACCACGCTGGAGGCGATGCCTGTCAATTGCCCGTTAAGATAGTTCGACTGTGCCACAAAAATAGTGTCGAGCGTACCCAGTGTTGCGACATCACGGGTTTTCCACAGGGACGTTATGGTATTCTGAATACCGGAACGGATATTGGTTGCCAGCGTTTTGAGGGATTGTATCTGCTGGCTACTAACCCCACTGAAATCAATGCTCTGGTATTCTGTCGTGGTCGCGGTTTTGACGGGCGTGCTGATGGAGACTAACCCACAAGTCGGCATAGCCGAGCCATTGCCATGCGCCATTTCATACGAGATGGACACCGTACCGTTGCCATCATCAATGATGCTGGGCTCAGGAACAAGATCCGGATTGTTGGACGCCTTATTGATGAGAGCCCGACATATCTCGCTTTCCATGATGTCAAGCACCACCTGGCGCGAGCCCGGAATCATGGGTGTTGCCAGAGGGAGTGCCTGCGGTCCCACCTTGTTCATCACCACTTTTTCCTCGATTGTGGCCATACCGATAGAAGCCTTGGCAAAATTCACAATCAGGTTTTGACCGAGCGAAAAGCCGTTGAGAACCGGCAGCATCATAATGACGCTGCCAACAGCACGCACTGGCACCCAGCCGCCAAAACTGGCGGAGAACACCTTCCCGGTTTCAGCTGTTTTCTGAATCTGGGCCAGAATGGAATACATGATCCAGAAGCACGCCATAATCGACACAAAGGTGGTAAACCACTGCAGCAGGGTGCCGGTGGCCGTATCCGCGGTGCCGTCCATAGGGAACAGGCTGTCTAGAACGCGCGAAGACCAGTCATCACCTGCGACAAGGTCGGCCCAGCTTACATTCTCGAACCCGTTCGTGGCGTGGGCTGGCCCTGCGTGAAGCAGAACCAACCCTCCAAGTAAGGCAGCCAGCAAGGACGGCAAAAGCCGCGCCATTTTGGACACACCGCGCATGGTTCAGGCGCCCATGGACGGGCTGTTATCGCGCCCCTGCTCACGTCCCTGGGTGAGAGCCAAAAAACGCGCCTTCACCTTCTCCATGATGCGTTCGAGTGCGCCCCCGATGTTCTTGATCAGACTCTCGCCGGGATTGCGACCGGGCACGTCCTCCATTTCCATGGCTTTCTTGCCGGCCCTCTCTTCGACCTCGACAACGGACTGAGCGTTTGTCGCGCCGCGTTCAGACGCCTCACTCTGCAGAGAGCCAAGATTGAGACGCATATTCTGCAGTGTGTGACCCAGATCGCTGTAAGCTTTGCCCACTGTGTCGTTAGACAGGCGGAGCTTCTCGAACTCCTGCCACAGACCGTAGTGCTTGCCACCTTCGCCCATACTGGCCATCAACGCAGCCGGTTTGATACCTTCCTGCTGGGCTGTTTCTTCCATTTTCTTGAAAAAGGGCGCGGCTGACTGCTTCAGATCCTGATACTGCCTGTCAGCCATACGGATGTTGCCATCCACTGTAGCTACCAGGCTGTCGATCCGGCGCTGATCAGATGCGGCCGCCTCTTTTGCAAACCACGATTTGGCAACATTGGCCACCTTGGACACGGCATGCCCTGCCAGACTACCCACAGGAGCCTGCGTTGGTTGAGCAGCCTGGGGCTGCGCTTGGGCCGCGGTCTGTGTATTCTCTTCTTTCTCTCCCTCAGGTTCGACATCTTTCGTTCGAACATTGGTTTTGTCCTGATTTTTCTGCCCGTTGGTCTGGTCTACCGGCTTTGGCTCATTCCCTTGCTGCTGCTCAGGTGGGGTACTTTGGGCAGTTTTTTGGTTATTCATGTCTTCGTTGCGAATATCCCGTTCTTGCCGCGCGCTAATACCCGCCTGAGCTTTTTGCTCATCCGCAGTCTGGTTGGCCTCCTGTTCTGGCGGAGCAGCCCGATGGCCCGCATTCTCGCTCGTAGCATCTACTGTTTCACCGCCACGAGACGCCGAGGCGACGTCGGGATCACCAAACGGAATGCTCATCGACGCATGTTCGAACGACTGATCGCCCTGGTTCATATCCTGGCCTGCGGCAGGACGCCCCTGCTCATCCGTCGCCGGTCGCGCTTCAACTGTTGCCTCATGAGGCGCCGCTTGCGTGATACTTTCAGCGACAACGCCAGCCGCAGCCGGAGAGACCGGCTCCGCAACCGCTGGCTCGGGCGGAGCAACAACCGGGGCAGGCTGTGCAACATTGTCTGCAACAACGTCAGGAGCCACAACGGGCGCCTCTGGCGATACGACCGGCGCAGGCTGAGGGGCTGGAGCAGGTTGCGCAACAGGGGCCGGCTGCGGTGCGAGGACGACACCGGCCTGCGCAACTCGGGCCTCAAGAGCGTTTACCCCGGCAGAAATCAGGAATGAGGTCTGCTGTTCCGCGGGCAAAGAGCCCAGTTCTACGCTGGCATTACGAATATCCGCGACAAGCTGGCGGT
>NZ_JBDOBO010000084.1:0-9713 GCF_047723935.1 Gluconobacter sp. | reverse complement strand
TTGCTCGACGCTGCCGGAGTGACGGCAGCCTTCGAGATTGCCGGAGGATTTGGGGAGGCTCCGTATGAGATGACGCCCCTGTCCCGCCATGGTGGTCTGATCCGGTCGTCTTCCGGGATGGCAATCGAGACGGTTCCGCTCGCGACGGCAGGGCAGTTTGATACGCTTGTCGTTGTCGGAGGCGAAGGCCACAGGCAGGCCATGAATTGTCCGGAATTACAGGCCTTCATCCGATATCAGGCGACCACGGCGCGGCGGATATGCAGCGTATGTACCGGGGCCTTTCTGCTGGCGGCGGCCGGGATGCTCGATAGACGCCGAGTAACGACACACTGGCAACAGGCTGCAACTCTGAAAGCACTGTTTCCAGAAGTCATGGTTTCGGCCGATGCCATTCATGTCCATGATGGCCCGGTCTGGACGTCTGCCGGCATCAGCGCAGGCATAGATATGGCCCTTGCGCTGGTGACGGAAGACCTCGGGACAGAAGTTGGGCATCGCACGGCCCAGCAGATGGTCGTTTTTTATCACCGTCCCGGAGGACAGTCCCAGTTCTCGGTACTTCTTGAGATGGGAAGCACTCAGGAACGCTTTGCCGAACTGTTGGGATGGATCCGCTCCAACCTGAAACAGCGTCTGACCGTGGATATTCTGGCCAGTCAGGCCGGCATGAGCCCCCGCAATTTTTCTCGCAGTTTCCGGGCAGCGGTGGGAATGAGTCCCGCCAGAGCGGTCGAGAAACTGCGTCTGGAAGCAGCCCGGGAGCGGGTCGAGCGCTCCACCCTCCCCATTGAAGCTATTGCAGTCATGACCGGGTTCCATGATCCCGAACGGATGCGACGCGCCTTCCTGCGCGAGTTTCACCAACCGCCTCAGGCTGTCCGGCGCAATGCAAACGGTAATCCGGGCTGAAACACCGTTCATGCTGTACATACCCGTACAAAATTCACAATCGCAACATTCCGGACACGAAATTACTCGACGACGGCCCTAGAAGGAGCAAAAGTAGCGCCACGCCTTGCGCTGCTGCCGCCAAGCCTTTCTGCTCGCATATGCGGCCACCACCTTGCAAATCAATCAGTCCATGGGCTGTTGCGTAGATCAGTCCTGCCAACTCCCGTACGGGGATCGGCGGCAATGTCTCCGCATTCTGCGCATCTCCAACGAGCCCCGCAGCAGCGATAACAGGATTGCTGAACAACAGTCTGTATCGGGCCTGATAGTCTCGCCCATACCTGATGAACGCGTCTGGTGCTGCCCTCAGCCGCTGGATGGATTCTGCATCGCCGACACGCGCTCGTTTACAGAACCAGGACCAGCATTTTGAAGTTCCGCTCCACAATCGCAGCGCATCGCGGTCCTTGAAGTGGCGATACGGGGCATTGCGCGCGACCGACGTCGTATGACATGGCACTCGAACGCACTTCGATCGAATGGCCACTGCTGGACTGGATATACTTTCCTGATGCGCGCGCAAACCCCAGGTCAAAAGCCAACAGGCAAGAGCGTTGCCTGAGAACGCGATGCTGCCCCGGGCTTGAAACAGCCTTTTGGTGAGGCTAGCCCGCATCAACCTCTATACCGGTGCCCACAGGCTCAACCTGGTCTCTACGACCAAACCGGGATCAAAGGCGATTAACTGAATCAATGACCCAGG
Source organism: Gluconobacter sp. (assembly GCF_047723935.1). Lineage (NCBI taxonomy): Bacteria > Pseudomonadati > Pseudomonadota > Alphaproteobacteria > Acetobacterales > Acetobacteraceae > Gluconobacter > Gluconobacter sp. Next base: position 8,056 of record NZ_JBDOBO010000084.1, on the reverse strand, counting down.
CAGTTGGTCGCAAAAGTCTTTCCGTAACCATTTACGCTATATTGAGGCGCTCCCATGAGCTGCGCGTCAGCATTTAGTATCAGCACCTGCGGCGTTACGCGGTGCTCACGGATCAGGGCCGGAACAGCAACCACTGCTGTATGAACCGAGGCCAGAGAAGGCAGGTCGAGAGCCACAGTCTCAATCATCCCTCGATACCGTACGGCCCGGTTCATGCGACATGCTCGACCATAATTAACACATCGTCAGAAACGGCATGGCATCTACTGACCAGCCTAGCCAGCTGGCCGCGATGATACAGTTATCTTAAAGGTGCACAGCTTGAGGGGCCATTTTCCACCGAAACGCGCCAGTTTACTGCGGCTTAATCAAGCATAACCACGCATTGCCAAGGTAAAGCCAGGTGTGATGGTTATGCTTTACGGAGCAATGGCTTGATATAGTGGCATCACACGCTGGGATGGGAAAACAGTGTCCGATGAGAGAAGTAAAGTTACCTTTATCGAAGCATCAAGTGGCCCCTTGATCGCGCCTCTTTACGGAAATTGTAGCCTCGAGACCCATCTCAGACTGGGGTTTGCTGCACTGAAAGCTGAAGCTGAACAGGAGGTGGTCAGGTTTCGAGCACAGAAACAAGGTCAGTAAGGTCTCGCAGTCCCAAAAGCACCATGATGCACCTTCGCATCGCAGTTTCCCTCCTGAACAAGACGCTACACGTCTGCAAAGAAAGCGACTGCCCCTATGGCTGTCCCGTCGGCCGTTTAGAACGCGTGAGGCAGATTTTCTGTCAACTGTTCCCAGTTGCCATGCGAGAAGGCCTGCCTGTCGGCCTCATCCAGACCGCAGTTTTCGAGAAAGCGTCGTGCGTCGCCGCCGGGGCGGTATTGATACGGATAGTCGGTGGAAAACAGCAGCCGGTCCCGACCGACGATCCGTGCTGCCTGTTCCAGATAATGCGGCAGGAACATACCGCTGGCCGTGACATACAGGTTACGCCGGAAATATGTCGCTATTGAATGATTGAGCCCGGACACACGATCCATGTTCGCAATACGCTCGGCATAAAACAGGACCAGCTCGCCCCAATGGCCCAAAATAACCTGCAAATCCGGAAAGCGATCGAAATGGCCCGCCAGCACAAGACGCAGAAACTGGATGCCAGCATCGTAATGCCACCCGAGACCGAAACAGGAAAACGCAGCATCCACCTGTGGGCTAAATCCGGAGTAGTAGGCATCCCGGACATCTTTTTGTGGCGCTCTGGGATGAAGCAGAATCGGCGCCTTCAATGCAGCCGCACTCTGGAAGATCGGGAGCAGATCAGTATGGTCCAGATTGCAATGGCCTACCCGCCCACACAGCATCGTTCCCTTGAAGCCGAGCGTCCTGACGCAGCGTTCGAGTTCCAGTGCGGCTTCGTCGGGCATCGCTACGGGCAGCGTCGCCAGCGCCTGAAAGCGATCCGGATGACGAGATACCGCTTCTGCCACGGCATCATTGGCACGGCGCGCCAGATCGACACTGCCGGGTCCAAGATCGTGCAGTGACGGTGTAGTGAGCGAAAGCACCTGAACGTCCAGCCCTGTTTCGTCCATGAGGGACAGTCGTTCTTCGGCGAGATCAGCTAGCCGCTTCTCAAGCGGTCCCCCATGGAATGGAACGCAACGCTTGGATCAGCGGCTTCAAGACCGATGGCAGACCAGGCGTCCTTCACTTCGGTGGTCAGGAAATGCTCTTCGATACCGATCAACTTCATGGAATGGTCCTTTTCCACAGGCTGCCATCCCGACGGACATGCCTGTTTTCACGTCATCGAAAATAGGTGCGAAACCAGAGGAGGCGCCAGACGCATGAAGATCAAAGTATCAGTGCATGCGACGCTATCTGTTGCCGGTCATTGTCGATAGACTCAGTACATGGAAAACGTGGATCTCAACCTCCTGACAGCGCTCGATGTGTTGCTCGACGAGGCCAGCGTGACTGGCGCGGCCCGCCGGCTCGGGCTCAGTCCGTCCGCCATGAGTCGCACCCTGACACGGCTGCGCTCGACCACCGGCGATCCGTTACTGGTGCGGGCGGGGCGGCATCTCGTGCCCACACCCTATGCAGTAGGTATCCGCGAGCGCGTTCATGTCCTGACCCAGGACGTGCAGGACGTCCTACGCCCTCGGCATGGGGAACTGGATCTGAAAGCGCTGGAAAGGACATTCACCCTTCGCGCCAATGAAGGCTTTCTGAATATTGTTGCAGCGCCGCTGGTGACAACCATCCTGAAAGAAGCACCACGGGTTCGCCTGCGGTTTGCGCCCAAGCCTGACAAGGACGCGTTGCCATTGCGGGAGGGACAGCTTGATCTAAAGATCGGTGTCCGGGGCACATCTGCGCCCGAAATCCGAAGTCGGCTCCTGTTCCGGGATATGTTCGTCGGCGTGGCACGCGTCGGCCACGTCCTTTTTCTGGACGAGGATATCAGTATCGCGCGCTATGCCGCATGCGGCCATGTCGCGACCTCACGACGCGGAACATTCAGGGGGCCGGTTGATGATGCCTTGGAGCAACTGGGATACCAACGCACCGTTTCGGTCGTCGTGCCGGGCTTTCCCGACGCGCTCGAAATCGTGCGACAATCGGATCTGGTGACGCATGTCCCGCGGTCGTGTCTCGCAGGCTTTTCAAAAGCTGATGCAGCAATATCACGCCTGAGACTGTTCCAGCTTCCCGTTAAAACGCCTGAAATCGCCATTTCCGCCATGTGGCATCCCAGGCTGGACGCTGACCCTACCCATCACTGGCTTCGCCACACAGTCCAGACAGTTTGCCGCGAAGTCCTCGACTGCTAAGGACGGCCACTTTCGGAAGGCTACTCCACGGTTGCGCTTAACGCTGATGGATTTCTCAGCCTGAAAGCGGAGCTTAGCGCTCCCGGGCCATGCTGGCGCGGTTGTGTTCTCATTATTATTCTCGTTCACGATAGACCGCATGAAGAGGTCTACGCGTTCGTGACATGTTATCTCGGCAGAAAGCTCTTGATCGCTGACATCAAATGCTCCGTTGGTGTGGACAAAAATCGAAAGGTGCGTGCTGACTGCTGGAGAGAGACAGTCGGTTCTTCGCCTCTCCCCAAGGGCAGCCGAAGAGTATTACGAGCCTAAGTGACAAAGCTGTTAGGGCGAATGTATTCGTTCACTGTGCTGAGCGTGTCGGTTTAGGCATGTAGCGACGAAGGACGAATGCGAGGATGCGATCTACAACCCGGTCTGGGAGCATCCGGATGATGCCGATCATGGATGCCTCCCTTCCGATACCGTACCGCGTGCGCGGCTTGCGGACTGTTATGGCCGAAGCGATCACGTGGGCTGCTGCGTCAGCGGTAAGCCCATTTTCGTTCGCCTCGGCTGCCTGAGCAGTAACGGCATGTATCAGGTCGCCGTAGCGCTCGCGCTGTTCCAACGTCATGGTGGCTGCAACTTTGTTGGCTGTGGCGATCGCGCGGCTTGATATTTTTGTCTTGATCGCACCTGGCTCGATCACGATGACGTCGACCCCGAGCGGCAGCATTTCGCGTCGCAAAGAGTCGCTCAACGCCTCCAGGGCGAATTTCGCTCCTCCATAAGGTCCATAAGTCGCCATTGCGATGGTTCCGCCGACCGAGCTGATGTTAACTATCCGCCCTTTGCTGCGGATCAAGGCCGGCAAAAGCTTTTGCGTAACCGCAATGTGTCCGAAATAATTAACCTCGAAAAGCTGCCGCCAAGCTTCCAGGGGAAAAACCTCGACAGGCGCGTTCGCACCGATGGCGGCATTGTTCACGAGAGCTCTTAACACCCTGCCTGCGGGATCGTTCTGAACCCGATCCGTCAGGGCCTGAACATGATCCTTATTCGTGATGTCCAGGATCAGGGGTTCAATATTCTGGTCGCGTAATGCAGCAGCATCTTCTTCGCGGCGAACGCCGGCCAGGACATGAAATCCTCGACGGGCCATTTCTCGAGCCGTTGCAGCTCCGATGCCGCTTGAGGCCCCTGTGATGACGACCAACTCATTCGTGTCCAATCTGGGCATATTCATATCCTGGCGCTCATAAGTCTCATTCAACTCTCTCCAATGGCTCTGATGGACGAGAGGCAGAGGATCTGCACATGCACGATCTGTAGCTCGCCACGGGCAAGAATCCGGCATATACGGTCAAACGGAGTTATACATCTGCGGGACCGTGCTTTATCAGCGGCTTCCGAAGCGGGCGCGGGCGGCTTCAGTCACGGGCGTGAACAGGCTGATGATTGTGCCCTCGGGGTCACGAAACTGGACCGTGCGGTTTCCCCAAGGCAGAAGTTTCGGCTCGATCACAACGTCTACCCTTCCTTTCAGACGCGTGAACTCAGAATCCACATCATCGACCCTAAACTCCAGGACAGCAGTGCGATTTACACCGGGTTCAGCACTCCCTTCCATGAACAGCGCTACCGTCTCAGCACTTCCAATCGCAAGCGTCGCGCCAGGAGTTACGATTTCAGCAAACTGGGGGGAAAGCCATTCAGCAGACTGTCTGGTCACCAGTTCGTAAAAGGCCACCATACTGGTAATATCGGCTGCAATCAGGCGGGTAGAGGCAAATTTCATTGGTCAGTTCCTGTGGAGGTTGTGCTCTCCACCTTTTGGCACAATCATGCTGACAGCATTCTGTCAGCATGATTGTAAAAGCCTTTGCGCAGCACTGATCGTCTCTTTCAGATTATCCAGATCCTGCGCCGCTCATCTCGCCCTGTCACGGCGCGGATGCTGGGCGACGAACTGGAAGTCTCGATCCGTACGGTCTACCGCGACATCGCGCATCTGACGGGACAGCGCATACCCATTTCAGGCGAAGCTGGCGTTGGCTACGTAATGGGGACCGGATATGACATGCCGCCGCTCGCGCTGCTCCCGACTGAACTTGAAGCGATTGTTCTGGGCGCACAGTGGGTAGCGGCCCATGGTGACACAACGCTGTCACGCGCCGCATTGGACGTTCTCTCCAAGGTTTCAGCGATCGTTCCCAAGCCCATGCAGTCGTTTATCAGCACTCCGAGCACACACGCACAGCCGTCTCTGAAGGCATTACAAGACACGGCCGATGCAGCGAGCCTGCGAGCAGCAATCCGCGTCGGGGTTAAGCTGCGCTTGTGTTATCGCGATCAACAGGGGGAGCTAACCGAGCGAATAATATGGCCGGTGGTTCTAGGTTATTCGGATATCACACGCATGTTGATTGCCTGGTGCGAACTGCGACAGGGATTCCGGCATTTCCGTACGGACCGGATACACGCGGTCGAAATTCTGGCTGAGCAGATAGGTGAGCCTCGCCACCGACTGCTCCAGCGGTGGAAGGCCGCACGCGTATCGGAACTTGCGAAGTTTAAGAATGAAGCAGGTTGATCGCTTTGCCACCATATCCTTCATTATATCCGCATTCATTCTTCACAATTCCGGCCGCTCGCCTCAGCGACTGGTTTTCAAATAAGGGGACGAAGCTGATCTTGGAGGCAGAGCCAGTGGCGGCGGGGCGCACGGATACACCGATTACCCACGCGCCAATATCTCTGACTGACAGCCATTCCGACATGGAATGATCAATAGTCCTCCATGCCGTCATCCCTGAAAAAACCAGCGGCCCTAACGTCAGGCATTGCTTCATTTCAAAGGAAATACCAATGTCTCTTCAGACAAAACTCGACGCTTTCAAGGCTGATTTCGAAGCAGGTAACCCGCCTTATAATGTTCCGGCTTCGGTGATTGAGGTCATGCACCGTGCAAACGCTGAACTGATCGCTTCGGGTGCAGCGGAAAATGCGCTCAAAGCCGGTGATCAGGCTCCTTCCTTCACTCTGAACGACCCGGAGGGCAATCCGGTGTCCTCCATAGATCTGTTGTCAAAAGGCCCACTGGTCATCAGTTTCTATCGTGGTGTGTGGTGCCCCTACTGCAACATGGAGCTTCAGGCTCTTGAGGCTGCACTTCCGTCTTTCCGTGAGCTCGGCGCAAGCCTGATTGCCATCTCACCGCAGACGGCCGTGAACAGCCGCAAGTCGGTCCGTCAGAACCATCTCGACTTCCCCATCCTGTCAGATCCGCATAACGACACTGCGTCAGAGTTCGGTTTGCGGTTTGCCCTGCCGGACTATCTCGTGGACCTCTACACCAACCTGAAAAACGACCTTCCGTCCTTCAATGGCGATGAGAGCTGGACGCTACCGATGCCTGGCCGTTTCGTCATCGGGCAGGACGGCGTAATCCTCTATGCCGAGGTCAATCCGGACTATACCCGACGCCCGGAGCCGGAAGACATGCTGCCAGCACTTCGAAAAGCAAAGCGATCGTCAGCCGGTTAAACATCCATGTTCCAGCGTCTGGACATAGCCCTGTCGACTGTATGGGAGCGACGTCCGGGCGCCCTCAGCACGGGAACTCTCCCAGCATTGAATTCAAGGAAAGCGGCACATGATCCATTTCTATTATGGTCCCGGTCCGAACCCGGCGAAAATTGCGCTATTTCTGGCTGAAACGGACATGGCTTTCGAAGCCATACCGGTCGATACCTATCGTGGTGCCCAGCATGATGCCGCGTTTCGGACCATCAATCCCAATGGCAAGGTTCCTGCTCTCGTAGACACGGATGGTCCACAGGGCAGTCCCGCAGTCCTGTTCGATTCCACGGCCATCCTTCTCTATCTGGCCGAGAAAACGGGAGAGTTTCTCGGAACGGCGCAGGATCGCCCCCAGCTTCTGTCCTGGTTGATGTTTGTTGCAACGGGTCTTGGCCCCTTCTCAGGACAGGCTGTGCATTTCCAGCATGCCGCACCGGAAGGTCTGGACTATGCGGTCCATCGATACCGTCGTGAAGTGGAGCGGCATTATCAGGTCCTGAACGATCACCTGGAGGGGCGATCTTTCATTGTCGGCGACCGTTATACGATTGTGGACATGTCAGCATGGGGCTGGCTGGACCGGGCAGCACGGGTCATGAAAAGTAAAGACGAGCCACTTGAACGCTGGCCCAATCTTACCCGTTTTATGGACATGATGAACGCTCGTCCAACAGTCGATCGTGCCCATGCCATCATGAACGGGCACGCGTTCAAGACCGTCATGGATCAAGACGCGCGTCAGGCCATGTATCCGACCAGTTTCTCCCCAGTGTCAAAAGGAACAGCGTCATGAGCGGACCCTTCGATTATACACCCCCAAAAGTCTGGACATGGACGGCACCAAGTGGCGGCAAATTCGCCAGTACGAACCGCCCGACTGCCGGTGCCACCCACGAGCGGACCCTCCCCGTTGGCCGGCACCCTCTCCAGCTCTATTCTCTTGGCACACCCAATGGCGTCAAAGTCACGATCCTGCTTGAGGAACTGCTTGCTGCCGGTCATACGCAGGCCGAATATGACGCATGGCTTATTCGTATTGGCGAAGGGGATCAGTTCGGCTCCGGCTTTACGGAGATCAATCCGAATTCCAAAATTCCAGCCCTTGTTGATCACAGCGGCGATCAGCCTCTGGCCGTTTTTGAGTCCGGGTCAATCCTGTTGTATCTGGCCGAAAAATTCGGTGCCTTCATCCCCAAGGATATCGCTCATCGGACGGCATGCCTGAACTGGCTATTCTGGCAGGTAGGCAGTGCACCTTATATTGGTGGCGGTTTTGGACACTTCTATGCTTACGCGCCAGAGAAAATCGAATACGCGATCAATCGGTTTGCCATGGAAGCCAAGCGGCAACTGGATGTGCTTGATCGACGTCTCGCGGAAAGCCCTTTCATAGCTGGCGAAGAGTATACAATCGCCGATATGGCCATTTTCCCGTGGTATGGTGGCCTGGTAGAGGGTTGGCTCTATAATGATGCTGCCACATTCCTGAGCGTTCAGGACTATCCCCATCTCAGGGCATGGGCGGACCGACTTCTGGAACGACCTGCCGTTCAGCGTGGTCGTATGGTCAACCGGACATCCGGAGACCTCTCAAGCCAGCTTCATGAACGTCACGACGCTTCCGATTTCGAGACAAAAACGCAGGATCGTCT
>NZ_JBDOBO010000083.1:0-9808 GCF_047723935.1 Gluconobacter sp. | reverse complement strand
TGCGAATACAGTAGTCTTCTTGTTAGCGAAGCAACTGCAGATTTTAGAATTGGACTAAATTGAGATATTATAAATAATTATTATATATAAAAATTATTTATTTTATAGATTCTATATTTATGCGCGTCTCAATCATGCTCCAGAACCGTGGCAGCACCCTACCTATCCCACAGCGTCATGAGATGATTGCCGCGAAGTTCATCAGGGTCAGAAGTCACTTAATATAGCTGGGGAGCCGTCGCGGGTGACCGGAACCAAGTAGGAGCTTGCTGTCCGAACAGGCACGCCATCAGCAACTAGATGCCATCGCGACATATTGGAAGTGGCCGTTGAAGAAAGATCCGTATGGCGCGTGGTGCCGAGCATTCCACGAGCTTATACCTCTTATTTAGTGTCCGCTATTGGGAAATCCTTAATGGACCGGCATGTAGGCGTATGCCGCCTGTCTGCTCAGCAGGGATAGAGCATCCAGACAGATCTGGGGGAGACTAGAAGGTTCGGCTCTCGGATAAAACTGGGAAACCGGGCATCAGGGCGAGCACGTGGTTCCTGAGTGAGCCTGCTGATTGAACTAAAACTCGCTGGAGAAATACCCATATCGCTGACACCCAAAAGACAGACGCACTTACTTATCCCCAAAATGTCTGTGGGATGAATGATTGTCGTCTAATTGTGCCATCCTCTTTCTTGCTCAAGAGGGTCCGCGTCGTCGAATAACCGTTTAAGGCAGAGCAACTCCCGCTCGATTTTAACGTAAGGCGAAAGTCATCACGCAGACCCAGTCGTCATCATCCATTGCCTTCAAAATTGGGTCGCAGGGATTTCAAAAATAATTTTGATCGTTTCAGCCGTGAATTAGCCTGGACCATCGCTTGCGGCCGCGAGGAGTGGCACAATGACATCGCTGATCGGCGTCGGGATGCCGTGGGCGCGACCTCGACGCCGGATGACGCCGTTGCGGATATCCCATTCAAGGGGACGACCCGCCTCACGGTCCGTAAGAATGGACGTGCCCATGTCAGCAGGAAATGCCAGGAATTTGTCGAGGATGCTCTGAGGAACCTCATCACCAAGTTCAGCGCCCTCGGCGCGAGCCACGGCTAGGCATTCCCGCAGATAAGTGAGCGTCAGTCCGGCGATATCCGACCGGTCAAACATGCCTGAGCGGCGCCGCGTGAGCACCATGAGGCCGGCTGCCGCGTTCTGCAGCAGTTTGCGCCAGGCCTGGGAAAGGAAGTCCTCCGCCAATTCTACGGAACAGCGGGAGCCCTGCAACGCCTCGACAACGATGTGTGAAGCCGACATGTTTGGCAGGGTAAGACGCACATCCCCACGCAAGCGCACCGAGCCATCGGACTGCGCCTGAACAGGAAACCACACAACAGCAGGTATGACCTGCGCCTGCGGACAGTGTGGCCCAACACGCTCCACCTGTTCCGCCCCGTTTTGGAGCACGCACACGACGGTCCTCGGGCTACACAGTACTGACAGCCATTCCGCCGCCGCCTCGATTTGCGTGTCCTTGACCGCAAGGAAGACGAGGTCAGCCTTCCGATCTATTTGTCTGGGATCAGTCCTTACGGGTCCGGGAACGGTGATGAGACGATCGTTATCCTGAAGAGTCAGATGCTCGCGCGGTGTGCGACCACATAGCACCGGAATGTGGCCAGCTTCGTACAGCGCCGTCGCGATCACGGTGCCGATTGCCCCGGGGCCTATGACAGCGACAGCGGTCCTCATATCCGTATTCATGAAAACGGCCTCTCTTGCGAAATCTTTGGCTCACATACAGCTCATAGACGCACATGACACTTGTGCGTTCGATGCGCACTTAGTAACTTATTACACATGATGATAGATTATTGTAATGGAATTACAGATTCTGCAGGGCGATTGGGTCAATGGCTCGGCGGCATTCAGGCACGCACCGGCGACCTCGCTGCCAGCGAGGAGAAGGTGGTCGCACTCCTGCTCACCGATCCCTTGTTCGTCGGCACCAGCACGACTGCGCAGGTAGCCGCCCGCGCTGGCGTTTCAGCACCAAGCGTGATCCGCGCCGCACGTGCGGTCGGGTTCAGCGGCTTTACTGAACTCAAGATTGAGATCGCTCGTGCCCGCGGCACTGCCGAATTCTTCGCACCTTCTGAAACACTCACGGCGGATGCGACGACCGCCACCGTGCTCGAAACATCCATTCGTGCGGGCACCGACGCTCTGACGGCGCTCGGCGGCGCCGTGGACACGACTGCGCTCGACAAGGCCGTTGCCTCTATTCAGAGTGCCCGTCAGGTGATCGCGTTCGGCGCAGGTCCGTCAGCGACAGTTGCTGCTGATGCGGTGTTCCGCCTGCGTGCACTTGGCGTGACGACCATCGGCATCCCGGATTATTTGTCGGCGATGATTGCCACGCGCCTGCTTGGCCCAGGCGACGTCGTCATAGCTGTCAGTTCGACGGGTCGCACGCCAACGACGCTCGGTGTCGCCGACGCAGCCGCCGCCGCAGGAGCATCGCTCATCGCGGTCACCAATCAGTACGGCACACCGCTGGCCACCCTTGCGGACATTGCACTGGTCGTTGGTGGAGCACCACTGCCAGCACAGATGGCCGCCGCTGGCAGCCGATTGGCCCAGCTCGTCGTCATCGACGCACTGGCCGCAGCACTTGCCTTGCGCGACCCGGAGCGTAGCCAACGGGCGGAACGAGCCGGCATCGACCTGCCCGATCTCGCCTGATGAAGCCGGGCACGGTTGAAATAATTCTCGTTGCGGCGGTCGCCCATGCGATGTGGAACCTGGCTTCGAAATACAAGCGCGGTGATACCCTGCTGTTCGTCTGGGCCTATACCGGCATCTCGGCGCTGCTCTGTGTGCCTCTCTGGCTCGCACTTGTAACCCCGGGGCAACAGGTGCTCGACTGGCGGCTTGCCTTGGGCGCGGCCATCTCGGCGGTGCTCCATATCGCATACTCCCTGATCCTGCAGGTCGGATATGACCGCGCAGAGCTGGGCGTGGTCTATCCGGTAGCACGCGGCACGGGGCCATTGCTGACGATGTTTTTCGCGGTCCTCATTCTGGGAGAACACCTTACTGCAGTCGCGATGCTTGGCGCTTTCCTGATCATAGCAGGAATCCTCGTTGTCACAGGAAATCCGTTCAGGCGCGCAAGTCACCACCCGCTTCAGGGTGTGTTATGGGGTGCTGCAACAGGCGCCACCATTGCAGGCTACACTCTCTGGGACAGTTATTCAGTCACTTCACTGCATCTCGCACCAGTAAGTTACTATACTGGCACGCTGCTGCTACAGGGCATATTGCTAACGCCAAGCGCACTGCGTCGGCGTCATCGGATCCCGACTGCGATCCGCGCAAACATCACGCCAATCCTTATTGTCGCCGTGCTTTCTCCTCTGGCCTATATCCTCGTACTCAGCGCCATGCAGACAGCACCAGTGGCGCTCGTTGCTCCCCTGCGTGAATCCTCTATCGTTATAGGCTCTCTTCTCGCATGCATGCTCTTTCACGAGGGCCATCTCACGCGCCGGATCACGGGTGCTGTCATCGTACTGAGCGGGATCATGGCAGTCAGTTTTTGATGCCCCTTCACCGATGCCTCTGCCTGTGACGATGTCAGACTGGGGGAGGGATTGCTCGACCGCCGTAATACAGCATCGGATGTCTGGGTAGAGACGGCCTACCGGTCAAAAGCCAATGAAGTGTGCATGGAAAAGCGAGGTTTTTCCTCAGAGGCTCACAGGAGAAAGTCGCATCGCAAACTCATGCCCCGTCATATCCAACGGTCCAACACTGGCAAATCCATCATTCGATCCCGTGTCGAGCATCTCTCTCTGCTGATCAGAAGTCACAGACGTGACTGTCTGTCCGCACTGTGGGCATCGCCTGGGCCGCGATGAGGATCGGGCTGACCAAAATCGTCTATAATCTGCGCGGCTTTCTATTTCTGGAACGGAGCAGCGTCGTCGCGTAGAAAACCAGGCTATAACGCTCTCCGCTCTGCTCCAGACGTAGGCAGAAAGTCTTCACTCCGAACCATCAATACCTGCGCGTTGAGCCGAAAATCAGGGCATGGTGACTTCAATCAATGGCTCTTCGATCCCTCAAGATGCGAGTGGTAAGATTACGTTGATTTCCGGTTCTTGTTCGGCAAGGTGCAGGCGGTTATGTCCTGCTTGGCGGGAGGCTAGCTGACCCGATCTCAGAACAACAATATGCAAGGACTGTATGGGCGCTAATCTCGAAAAAATAACCAGCCGCCCGCCGTGCGCAGACCAGCATAGCGATACGCAAGCATTCTGGCGGGATCCGGCCTTGCCTTTCGTCGAGAGCCGCCGCGCCTGCCAGAGCTGGGCCTGTTACAAGCCTCATCATCACCCGACCTTTTCAATTGGTGCCGTGGATGGCGGCGCCAGTGTCTTCACAGGTGCTCCGAGTGGCCCAGTTCTCCTGTCTTCTGGCACGCTCGTCTTCATACCTGCATCGCGTGTTCATGCGTGCAACCCGGCTCCCAATACCGCTTGGAGCTATCAGATGCTGCATCTGGACGCCCCATGGCTCCAGGCTGTTCGGCGAGAGTACCTTCGAACTGAATCGATGGAAGATGAGCCGGTGCGTATTGTGACCGATCCGATGATCTATGCGCGCCTCTGTCGTCTCAATGTGCTGCTGTTTGGAGACGCCGATCCTCTCGAAAAGGAGGCCGCTTTGATCGAGTTTGTCGTGGATTACGACAGCGAACAGGGGCTTTTTATTGAAAGACCACTCGTCCCTTTGAACCTGGCCGAGCAGATTCAACCAGCCCTAGACTATCTGTATACGTGGCCCACCGTCAGTACGACCTTGGACAAATTGGCTGTCCTGGCAGGCATGAGCCGCTATCAAGTCATTCGGGCGTTCCGCGCTGTCACAGGCATGACACCACACGCCTGGCAGCTCAATCAGCGCGTCAATCTTGCCAGGGAGTGGATTCAAAGCGAGCACAGCCTTGCAGACGTGGCCCACAACCTTGGCTTTGCGGATCAGGCCCACTTTCAGCGAGTGTTCAAGGCGCATGCTGGTGTGACGCCTGGCCGTTTCCGGGGCTGACGACGGCACGGCTGCAATTTTCTTCAATACAGAAGGTGTTTTGGTGAGCACACTGCGTGGAAAAAACGACGAGTGTGTCCTGAATGCAGCCATTCCTGATGATCGCCGCAGCGCATTTCCTAGCGCTGCTTTCTCCCGGCCCCGATTTCTTCCTGATCGCCCGAAATTCGCTGTCTTCCGGTTGGCGGGTCGCCAGCGGTGCCTGTCTGGGTATTGCTGCCGCCAACGGCGTGTTCATCGTCGCCGCATTTGCGGGGCTTGCCGCGCTGAGCCGAGAAAGCACGTGGTTCGTGATCCTTCAGCTGATCGGTTGCGCTTATCTGCTCTATCTCGGCGTGCTGTTCATTCACCATGCTGGTACCAGCGGCTTGGGAAGTGTGCTGACTCAAGACAGCCACGTCGCGCGATCCAGTCTTTGGTTCGGCGCCTGGCGCCGCGCCGCCAGCATGGGCTTCCTGTCAGGGATACTTAATCCCAAGAATGCACTATTTTATGCCAGTCTGGCGACAATGCTGACTGGGCCTTACGCCAGCACAGGCTGGAAAGCATTCTATGGCATCTGGATGTTCAGCGTCGTGTTACTATGGGATCTTCTGGTGGCGGCCATGATTGGCAATCAGGCCATCCTGCAGCGTTTCGCCCGGGTGCTGCCGTGGCTAGAGCGCGTTTCCGGTGCCATGCTGATTCTGCTGGCTGTGGGTGTCATCATTTTCCTGATGCATTGAGACGCATCGAAGTCTATGCGGTAAAAACCCTCTCCCACCGGCGTTGTTATCGATTGCAATGGCTCGACCACGCTAGTGTCCTGTCCCGCAAATAGCTTCGCTGTGGTGTCGCAAATCTGGACGAAAGCATTGATTTTCTCAATGAGATCCCAAGCACTGACGAAAAAAGCGCAGCGGATGTAGTAGGAACGCCCCCTGCTTTGGATAGGTTTCCTATGATTTCCTTTCTCATCTTTTGATGAGGGGGGATGGAGCCAAGCACCCAAGTTTCTTTGATGTTCTGTTATCTTTTTGATGCAAATTTTTGTATCCGTATTTTTTTGTATCCGTATTTTGCTTGATCGTCCAAAAGACCTAGGCGAACGTTATTTATGATAACGCCCAGGCGCTCTGTATCTCAGATGTCGTGCTCTACGAACTTCTCTATGGGGTCGAAAAATCTCAAATCCGGCAAAGATCCGGCGTGAGGTCGAGTATTCTGCCGCATGTCAGCCTGTTTGGCTGTTTGATGATGATGCCGCTGCGTACATGGCAGAAATCAGGGCTGACGTGGAAGCTCGTGGTTGTGTCATCCGCCCATTACGATCTGATGATTGCTGACCGTGCCCGGAGCAGGGGGCTTGTTGTTGTAACCGGAAATCTACAAGAATTTACCCGAGTAAACGGGCTGCGGTCCGAGGATTGGATGGCAGACTAACTCAGGCAGTAGAATGCGCGCGTTGAAATATCCAGTAGGCAACAAACGAACTACCGATCAAGATCTACAATTTCTTTAATAAACGACGAGGGAACACTGGCTCCGAGACTATTTTCCCTGCACCCGACGGCTGTAACCTGGTGATGTCCCTGTGATCCGCTTGTAAGCACGGCTGAAGGCGGCCTGAGATGTATAGCCGAGGCGATCGGCAACTCTCTCAATGGACATTCTGTCGTAAGCGAGCCAGGTCCGGGCGATGCGCATCCGCAGATCTCCAGCGTAGCGCAAAGGCGAAACGCCAATTGTTTCCTGAAATCGCTTTGCAAACACCGAGCGCGAAAGGCCGCTTTCCGCTGCCAAATCCGCGACGGTCCAGTCACGTCCGGGGTGACGATGCAGGGCAAGAATAGCGCGCGACAGTTTTGGCTCTCGCAGAGCGGTTACAAAAGCGGAACTGTTTCCACACCCACATTCAACCCAGCCTCTGACAATGACCGCCATCACAACATCGGCGAGACGGGCAAGAATACCGGCATCTCCCACGCGCCCGGTGCAGGCTTCCTGTTCCATGGCTGTCAAAATCGGCATGAGTTCAAGATAACGCTGGCTCGTGGCGTCAATCATCATGATCTCTGGCATCAGGGGGACAAGTCCCTGCAGGCCCCCAAGATCAAACTCCATGCAGCCACTAAAGAAAATCGTATGAGGTGTGCCGATGGAGCAAGCCTCCACCGCACACATGGTCTCGCTGAGGGGAACGACATCGCAGTGGTCGATATCCTGAACTGGAGCCGTCGGGTCGGAGAGAATTTGATGGGCATTCCCTTGCGGAAGGAACACCGCATTTCCCGCCGAGAGCGTCTGAAGCGCGCCATCTTCAGTAAGTAGCTTTGCTGTTCCGGTCGCCAGAAAATGGAAATAGGCGCAACCGGGTTTTGCCTTGAAAGCAAAGCCAAAAGAGGACCCAGCATGAATGCGACGGTATTGAATGCCACGCAAACGCATCCCGAGAAGCAGTTCGCTCATGAGGTCAGAGGACGGAGCAATCTGGTCCAATGGCGGAATATCCCGGCGTTATAGTCAAAGAATACAGATTCACAGTCATAGATCGTCCTGAGTATGCCGCATAGCCTGTGTTGCAACAGCAACTCTGAGGACGTTTTCATGAGTGATATATTTTTGGAGCCAACCACCTCGGACATCGGCAGCATAGACGACACCGAGCCTACATCCCCTGCATGGATGGCGGTTTTCTCACTGGCCATGGGGGTTTTCGGACTTCTGACAGCGGAATATCTGCCTGCAAGCCTTCTGACACCCATGGCCGCCGGATTGGGGGTCTCAGAAGCCTTGGCGGGACAGGCGGTCACGGTAACGGCGGTAATTGCCATGTTTTCCGGCCTGCTGACGGCAAGCCTGACGCGACGGGTCGATCGCCGGATTGTGCTCCTTGCGTTCAGTCTACTGATGATCACGTCCAACTTGTTGGCTGCTCTGTCATCCAGCCTCATCGTACTTCTTGCTATGCGGGTCCTGCTGGGTATTGCCCTGGGAGGGTTCTGGAGCATGGCAACTGCGGTAGCGATGCGCCTGGTTCCAGCGGCACTCCTGCCACGGGCTTTGTCGATTATTTTTAGCGGCATTTCGGTAGCAACCGTCGTAGCCGTTCCGCTCGGCAGTTATCTGGGCGGCCTGTATGGGTGGAGAGCTGCCTTTTTTGCAGCGGCGGCGCTCGGCGTTCTCACTCTGGCCTTCCAGTTTTTCACACTTCCAGCTCTGAAGCCCCATAGTCCTGCCCGTTTGGGAACTATTCTGGATGTTTTGCGCAGGCCCGGGGTTGGCGTAGGGATGCTCTGCTGTACTCTTGTTCATACAGGTCAATATGCCTTGTTCACCTATATCCGCCCGGTACTGGAAAACGTGATGGTGATCAATGTCAGCGGTCTGGCGCTGGTATTACTGGCTTTCGGCATCGCAAATTTCATTGGAACACTAGCTGCCGGATGGATACTTGAACGTAGCCTACGCGCTACGCTTGTCGTTATGCCGGTTTTGATTGGGATCGCAAGCTTGGGTCTGATCCTGTTACCTATGGGAATAACTGGTCAGGTGCTGCTGGTGATCCTATGGGGAATGGCTTTTGGTGGCGTTCCGGTGGCGTGGTCGAACTGGGTCGCGCATGCGGTTCCAGATCAGGCTGAAAGCGCGGGTGGAATGGTCGTGGTTTCCGTTCAGTCTGCCATCGCGGCAGGGGCAGCTGTAGGTGGTCTGATGTTCAGTATTGGCGGTGTGGTCGGTGTGTTTAGTGTCGCCAGCGCGATCCTGCTTTTTTCAGCTCTGCTGATCGCGCTCCGAGTACGGACCAGCGCCCGTGAGATGAATGAACAAGCAGCCTAGGGACGCGAGCATGGGGTGATCTAGGCGTCTCGATGGCCGTCTACGATCGCACGTCAATAATACGGCTATCCGGAGAGTCCGCCTCTTAAGCTGAATGGCTTCTACGAAGGAATTACTGACTGTCCGCTCATTTTCCGTGTTGCCCCGGATCACGCCCCGTAAGCCAAGATTGCGCATCAGTCTGGCTACGGTAAAGCGAACGGCCGTGAAATTTTCTCAACGAAGTTGACTCCAGACCTTGCGCACGCTGTGACACCGAAATGCTCAATGAAGACCCGCGACAGTATTTCGGCTTCAACTCTCTATCACGTTGCTCTCGGGCCGATCTGCGGCTTGGTTCGCGTCGCTTTCGTAGCCGTTCATAGTAGGCTGACTGGGTAATCTGTAGCATCTTGCAAATCGGCTCGATCCCGTATGCTTTGCGATATCGACGAACCCCGTCATTTCCGAGGGGGGGGCGGCCGAGGTGCGCTTGGGAGAAATACACCGATGCCCTGCGCAGAGCTTTATTCATCTGATGCACTTCGCGGTTCTCGCGTACCAGGCTCTTGAGCCGACCGGCGGTTTCGGCTGGAACGTTTGCCTGTTTCGACCTTGGCCTTCTTGCCCATTCGTTCAGGGTGTGGGCTGAGCAGCTAATGATTGCCAGCAATCGGCATTATCGCTGTCTAGCTCGAGGGTGCTTGCTTTAGGGCGGTCTTCCTCGATCAAAGTCTCCTAGACAGATCCGGCGCTATCAGAAAAGACTGATTGCATCATGCTTCTCACAAGCAGCGATACAGTCTGTTCTGATATCCAAGCCTATAATGTTCTATAATATTTTAATTACTATGGTAAATAATAATCATATAAAATAAATGTCTTCACGGAGATATAATATAAATTATTT
>NZ_JBDOBO010000082.1:6339-9847 GCF_047723935.1 Gluconobacter sp. | reverse complement strand
GCGCCGCTTCCTCTTCCTGGAGCGGATCAGCGCGAATGCATAGCAATCCAGCGGGGGCAGCACTCGATCTGCTTAAAACGCAGATCGAAAACCAACCCAAAAGTAGTCAATCAAATCGCCAAAAACCTGAAATCAACAGCCAAGCGTATCAATCAAGGGTTCTTCGATCCCTCCACATTCCTCAGGCAGAGATTATAAAATCGACTGCCGCCAAGCCAAAATGGGCTCTTCAAGCATCCTGGTAGGAATGCCTGCCATGTGTGTGCAATATCGGGTTGACAGGCTCGCAACCACAATGGATTTTATAAAAAGTCTACCGTGACAGGAGCATATGTTTTCAAAAGATGGCCCATGCCATACATCCTGCGCCCCGCTCTTCATTGAGCCGTTGGTTTCTGGTCGCGTTCACGCTCATGGGCTTTCTGGGGCAACTCCTGATCCAGAGTCAGGCAATGCCGGGAGAAATGCCTCGTGCTACCATCCTGCGCCTGACAGGCATTGATATCGCTCCACATGTTTATCACACGCCAGATAAGCACTCCGTCTGTGCGGATATGCCTGGCATGACAATGGACAATGTGACGCAGGCTGTGTCAGCCGACAATGAGGGCGACCACGACCACATGTCCGGGCATCCTTCTCATCACGATGGAAGCTGTCCGTTATGCCCTCTCCTGCACCTGCCAGTATTCCTGTTCACAGCTCTCGTTATCTTGCTGGCACTGGCGTTTATTCGTTGGCAACGCCACGTCAACATCGTTAACCCCCGTGCTCCACCTGTCATCACACTTGGTGTTCCTTTCTCCTGTGGCCCCCCTGTGTCTGCGGTCTTCTAGCGCCCGCAGGCCGTTTAAGCTGTCATTCATCGACCGTACGCGTTCACTTAACGCATAGTGCGTCGCTGACGTCATAAACTAATGACGAAAAAGACAATGACCGTCCTGCTGGCTGAACGATATTCTCAGCTCAGGATCAGCTTCCATGTCTTCGACACATGTTTGCGCACACACGTTCCACCGCGCGCACTTACTTTCTGCCGCCGCAATTTTTCTTATCCCGTCCTTCGCGGCGCATGCCAATGAACTGCCCGGAAAAGAGCGTGAGAATGCCGCATCAACCAGGCAGGCGGCGATTAAAAAAACTCCGGAACAGTCATCGCGAAACACGTCAAAACAACTTGGTGCTCATGTAAGAACAGGAGCCGCCATCCCCATATCCAGTAACGCAGCTGAGCGGCTCGTTGTCACAGCTATGCGAACGCCACAGCGGATCCAGGATGTTCCCGCCTCGGTCAGCCTGATAACCCGTCAGGATATTGAAAGACGTATGTCTTCAACGCTCGCTGATGTCATCAATCGTTTACCTGACGCTGATATGGCAGGCGGAGCACGGACCGAAGGCCAGATCCCTGAAATTCGAGGCTTCAACGGAAGAGACATTATCCTCTTGGTCGATGGCGCACGCCGCAATGCGGACAATGGTTTTGCCGGCTTCCAGACACCGCTCTATATCGATCCAGCATTCGTGCAGTCTGTCGAAGTCGTAATGGGGGCCGCATCAACTCTTTACGGCAGCGGCTCCATGGGAGGCGTCATGTCAATCAAGACGCTCGAAGCCAAAGATCTCCTCGCGCCTGGCCGAAAATGGGGTGCAGAGTTAGACGGCGGTTATCAGAGTGCAAATGAAAATGCCAAAGGTGCTGCCAAAGTGTATGGAAAATGGGGAAAGTTCGACGGACTGCTGGCGTATGCAGGACAGTCATTCGGGCCGATTTCTCTAGGCGGAGGACAAAAATTATCTCCGAACAACGGTACGAGCAATAGCGCACTCTTAAAACTGGGCTACGACATTACAGACTGGATCAGAGTCGATTTCGGGCAGAGTTTTTATTATATTGAAAATTATCGTCCAGCCAACGCACAAGCACAAAAATTTACCGTTTATAATTTGTCAACAAAGACATATATTCCTTATTATCGACAAACCGGAACCAGGCAAGACGACTCAAATATTCACCTAACCACTAAGGACTCTCACGGAAAAGAAGATGGAAGACTGACGCTCTATAGATCAAAAATGACGTCATGGTACGGTCCTTTTATTAAGACATCAATAGTGGGCGAGACGCAAACACTGGAAACTTATGGGGCTGATATTCAAAAAATATTCAGGGAAAATTTTGGCTATCTTGGTTCACATATGTTTGTAGTTGGAGCAAATTACTATCGAGACATCAATCATACTCTTCAAAAAAACGGGCAAGGAGGAGGAACTATCCCCGACGGGCAACAGCAAGTTTACGGATTCTACGGATCAGATGAGATTAAACTTCCGTACGGCATCGTACTAACACCAAGCCTTCGTTACGATCGCTACAATACCTTTGGGTCTGGCTCGTCCACCAGCACTAGCGGTGCAATTCTACCCAAAATTACCTTAGCATGGCATCCAAATCGAAATTGGATGGTCTATCTTAGTTGGGGAAAAAATTACCGCGCCCCAACAATTCAAGAAACAAATATGAACTATACCATAACGCCAAATAGTTATTATTTTCTTCCAAATAATAACTTAATACCAGAAAGCGCTCGTACATACGAAGTTGGATTTAGTTATAATAAAAGTGGATTGTTCTCACGCAAGGATCATGCATTGGTGCGTGCTACAGGCTTCTACGAAGATGCTACGAACCTTATTCAGCTATCTGTGGTCGGACATCACTGGAGCCCACTCTACAAAAGAAACGAGATAAACTATCAATATACGAACATTCAACACGCCACCCGCTATGGAATTGAACTTCGCGCAACCTACAATATAGAGAACATCAATCTTGGCGTAAGTTACAGCCACCTCCGTGTGAGAGATGCAAACACCGGAGCCAACCTTCTGGCTCAACCAGATAAAGTAGCAGCAGATGCGAGTTACACTTTTCCAAAAATTGGGTTGACCGCCACGTATAACCTCACCGCTGTAGAAGCCCAAGACTATGACTCTACGATAGCACGCAGAAGACCAGGCTATATGTTGCATGACATTCTTTTTGACTGGCAAATGCCAGGCAAGCCGTGGCGCGTAAATTTTGCCGTCACCAATCTGACCAATAAGACTTATTATATGTACAAATCTATCGCCAGCAATAATGACGTACCTGAAATTGGACGAAGCGTCAGGTTCAATATTTCATATAAGTTTTAAATTTGCATTTTTACTTTGTTTACTTGAACAATATATATTAATATATTTTGCCGATACATCGATGTGATGATCGGCAATTTCAAAGACAAGGAGTCTATCAATGAAAATCACCATTCTTTCTCGTCGCGAGATCAAGGTCTCAACAATGGCCGGTTCGATCTGCGGTCCGGGTACGGTCTGTGGTGGTTATAACTGAACCATAGGGGGTGGGGGCCCAGCGCGGCCCCCGTACCATTTTTAAAAAATTGTGCCAACAAACGGCACGGGGTTTATTTTTTAAAAAACGCAATATTGGGAAATTAAAAAAAAA
>NZ_JBDOBO010000082.1:0-6329 GCF_047723935.1 Gluconobacter sp. | reverse complement strand
TGGTTATAACTGAACCTTTGGGGGTGGGCGCCATGGGCGCACCCTTTCCTATTCTAATTAAGGGAGACCATCATGCGCATCGGTTTTAATTTTACCAGAAGCGAAGTTCTGCCAATTGCAAACAAATTACTAAATGATGGTCATATAGATTACTACGAAATTCTTATAGATAACTTTCTTCATCTAGATCCGCACGAGCTACTGGCAACTATCAAATGTCCAGTTTCTTTCCACATTATGCGCTCCAGATTTTTAGAAAATGATAGAGAATCTCTGAGCCAGATGGCTGAACAAATTCGCTATCATGCACATATTCTAAAGCCTATATACATTTCTGACCACCTTGCGTCTTTTTCGTGCAATGGCCAAAATCTCTCATTCCTTTCCGAGATAGACTACAGGAACAGAAAAGTTTTAATTGAGAAAGCATCGTGGTGGCAGGAGCAAATTGGTGAGAAATTATTTCTAGAAAATTTTCCGTCTATATTAGATGGTGGATTTGAAGCGCCCGAATTCTTTTCTGATCTGCGAAGGGAAGTCGGGACAGGGCTATTGTTTGATATATCGAACGCTGTCTGTTCCGAGATAAATTGTGGCGCCTCCACGGAAAGCTGGATCAGCGAAGCAAACGAAACACGGCATTTTCATGTAGGAAGTTACGAGCCGTCGGTAAGTGATCCGAATGTAATGATCGACACACACGGCACCGAGATTTCTGTGGAAACACTGAGTTTTCTCTCCGACCTGAGATCAAGGCTTTGCCATTCAGAAACGACTATCACGTACGAACGAGATCGTAATGTTGAATATGACAGTATTGTTCAAGATATCACAAGAATACGACAACAAATTACATTGCAGAAGAACGCTGTTAAATGACTTCTGACCATAATTTAGAGCGTGATTGCGATGTTATCAGCAGCATGACACGCCCTTCACGAGAAAGAGATTTCAATCTTTCTCACCGCCAACAGGTAAGGATAAATATAGCGTTACGAGGAACGTGGCACGCGATATTCGATCCCTGCCCTTCTTTACAGGAAATAGATGACGAAAATAACGGCGTCATATTCAGGCCGTTTATGGAATGGGCCTATGAGCACCGCGATCCCTTGGATTGGACCCTTCACTTGTCAGTCTATGACTGGCTTGCTCAATCTCCATTGGCCGGGAAATTAACAAAACAGGTCTGCCGTGAAGTGCGTGCTGTTGCTGCTGCCCAATGGGCGGCCCTCGACCGCTCGTCCTTTCTGGGGATTGCGATAGCACATAGCTCCGATCCGACATGGACTGTCGCATTCAAGGCACGGAACGTCCACATAGTAAGGAGCATCGAAGAAATAAATATCGGCTCGCCACCGCCCCCACCAGAGAACGGATTCGGATACTTTCTAATTCCGTCATGGGATTTGGAAACATTTCCAGGGTGGACGTTGCTGAATAACGCCGCATCGCAGAATTGAGACGTATAAGTCGCGTTTTGGACCGTTATCGGGAGATGGTAATGAAATCGTTGATGATGTTTAGAGCCTTGTTCGCTAGCGCTTTGATAACGGGGGTGTCGTCAAACACCTATGCGGCGCCAAAACTCGGGCACCTGACGTTCCAAGCTGTATTCGGCGATCAGCCGATAAGCTGCACCCGCACGCTTTCGCCGGTCGGCACGCTGGGCGACACTGTGCGCGTCAACGATCTACGCTTTTACATCCACGATGTGGCGCTACTCACAAAGGACGGTCGTGCGGTGCCGGTCAAGCCAGGGCCGTCAGGCCTCTGGCAGCGTGACGGGATCGCGCTGATCGACCTGATTGATCGCAATATTCCATGCAGCGATACGGCTCCGTCGCCGAACTCGGCTATCAGTTTTGTTTGGCCGCAAGGCCATTTCACCGGCCTGCGCTTCACCGTTGGGCTGCCTATGGCCGCCAATCACGGCGATCCTACGATTGCACAGCCACCACTGAACATGACGAGCATGTTCTGGACCTGGCAGTCAGGATATCGTTTTTTCACGCTCGACATCACGATGATTCCGAAGCCTGGCGACAAAGCGCGACCGCACGGCTTCCCTGTCCATATCGGGAGCACCGGCTGTGAGTCCGCCAGCGCAGTCGAGGCGCCGAAGGGCGCGTGCACGGCCTCGAACCTCGTCATGGTCACGCTGCCGGAGTTCGATCCGGCGCATCAGACCGTGAAGCTCGACATAAGTCGACTGCTCGCTCTGAGTAATGTCAGCACCAACCAGATTAATAGTGCGCCAGGTTGCATGTCTGGACCGGACGACAAGGATTGCGCAGGTGTGTTCCGTGAGTTCGGCCTGCCATTCGGATCAGAGACCTCTCCGCCGGCTCAGTCGGTATTTCGGGGTCGATAAGATGCGCACGTTATTTCGCAAAGTTCTCCAGATGGCCCTTCTGGGTGGGGGGGCGCTGCTTCTATCGGCCGCAACCCGGCCCACGACGTGGCATTGGGACATCCCCTCCTGGGCGCCTGCGCCAGTCGTCCCGTCCGACAATCCGATGAGGGCAGAGAAGGTCGCACTGGGGCGGCGGCTGTTTTATGACAAACGGCTATCGGAGAATGGGACGCTCGCCTGCGCGTCGTGCCATCTCCAGAAACTGGGCTTTGCCTCTGGTGTCCCGACGCATGTAGGCGCGCATGGCGAGCCGGGACTACGCACGCCGATGCCACTGGCGAACGTAGCCTATCTGCCGAGCTACACCTGGGCCAATCCACAGCTCACCACTCTGGAAAAGCAGATGCTGATCCCGATGTTCAGCGACCAACCCGTCGAGCTGGGCATGGGCGGCCAGGAAAAGGTGCTTTTCGCCCGGCTCTCGGATGATCCCTGCTATGCGCGCCTGTTCCGTGTCGCCTTCCCCGAGGCGAAGGGCGCGATCACACTCTCCACGGTCACGAAGGCGATTGCATCCTTCGAGCGCACGCTGCTGTCCTTCGACAGTCCCTACGACCACTCGCTGCATGGCGACAAGACGGCGCTGTCCCCGGCCGCGCAACGGGGCGAGGCGCTCTTCTTCGGCGAGAAGCTCGAATGTTCGCATTGCCATAATGGCCTGAATCTGACCGACAATATCCGCGCGGCTAACATGCCCTTTCCAGAAACAGGCTTTCACAATACCGGCTTGTATAACGAGGACGGCAAAGGGGCCTATCCTGCCAGTGATCACGGGCTGCGGACAGTGACAGGCAATGCCGAGGACGAGGGGAAATTCCGCACGGAAAGCCTGCGCAATGTGGCTCTGACGGGTCCATATATGCATGATGGCTCCATCGCTACGCTGCACGACGTGCTGGCAGCACATTACTCGAAGGGAGGTCGGTCGGCGACAGGGCCACACGGAGAGAACCCGTTGCGCGACCAGTTCATAGAGCCGTTCGATATCAGCGAGGCGGAGATCGCGGACGTGATCGCCTTCCTGAACTCCCTGACGGATCAGAGCTTCCTCACCAACCCGGCGTTCTCAGATCCAGGAAAGACCTGCCCTTTGGCTCTGCCCTCAGCCTCTTCCTCTGGTAAAGGCGCACAATGATGACTTCGCGACTAGTGTACGGCTTATCGCATCTTAGCAACTCCGCCATGTCATCAGGCGTCGATATGGTATCTGGATCTGGTGTCTTCGTCTTCGATTCTTCGGGTAAAGACTATATCGACGCGGTGTCGGCACTGTTTTGCGCCACGCTCGGCTTTCATAATGAACGCCTGATCGAAGCCGCCACACGCCAGATGCGAGAGCTGCCAGTCTATCCCACCGCGCTAAACCGGACGGTCCCTGTCGTCCATGCGCTTGCGGACGCGCTCAGCGCGGCAGCGCCGATACCGGACGCTCACGTTCTTTTCGCCACAACCGGATCGGAAGCAATCGAAACTCTCATTAAAACGACTTGGTATATCAATAAACAACGAAATCCAAAACGGCATAAAATAATCACGCGTCGGGGGAGCTACCATGGATCGACGATATTTGCCACGAGACTTGGCGGGATCGAAAGCATTATCAATTCATTCGATCTGACGGGTGACGATATTCTGTATGCTGCGCAACCCCGCTGGCCACGCGACGCGTTGGCTGGAGAAACAGAAGAAGATTATGCGCACCGACTGGCTCGGGAACTGGCAGAACTGATAGATCAGACGGGTGCTGAAAATATCGCGGCATTTCTCTGCGAGCCAGTCTCGATTGCTGGCGGCATGTACCCAGCGCCGGAAGGATATTTTGAAGCAATCCGCAACGTCTTGTCGATGCGCGATATTCCTCTTTATTTCGATGAAATCGTGACGGGCTTCGGTCGAACCGGAAAGATGTGGGGAAGCCAGACCGTCAACCAGACGCCCGACTGCCTCGTCGCATCGAAGGGGCTTTCAGCGGCCTATCAACCGATTTCGGCGGTCGTCATGAATGATGATTTTCACTCCGCATTGGTGGACTGCTCGATTATGCATCATGGGTTTCATCATGGCGGCACATATCACGCACATCCTGTTGCCGCTGCCGTCGCCCTTGAAACGCTAAAAATCTACGAGGATGAAAGAATAGTTGATCATGTGCGGGATATTTCGGAACATTGGATAAAGATGATTTCGAAACTTGCGGCACACGAACTGGTCCGATCCACACGGACAATCGGATTATTAAGCGCGATTGAAGTCGGATTCCGTAGCTACAGGGAGCTTGATTTCCGAAATGATGAGAAGAGAGACATAAAACGGTCAGTTGTGAAAGCGTGTATGGAACACGGCGTCCTGATAAGAATCTCATACGACAGCATAATTTTAGCACCTCCTCTCATTATTTCTAAAAAAGACATTGATGAGCTTGAGCAACGCATGACGAAAGCTTTCAATACTGTTCTGTTTTCAACAGCATAGCTGCCTCGAAAGTATCCCTTTCTTTGGTCAATAAGAGACTTTCTTCTCTGAAAATCTTTGTCTTTCTGCTGTAATTCACACCAAGCAAGGAAAGTAAACATGACTTCTATCCGTAAAATCGTTGCCTCTATGTGTCTCGCAGGGAATTTCGTTCTGCAGATGGCGGACCCTGCCTATGCACATGCCCACCTGAACGCCGAAACACCCGCTGCGGATAGCACGGGAACGGCACCGCAGAGCCTGACGCTAGGCTTTACTGAAGCAGTAGTTGTCAAGCTCACGGGCGTCGTTGTCACTGGCCCCAAGGGTAATGTTATAGAAACAGGAAACGTTGCCCTGTCGGATGACGGCAAGACTCTGACGATCCCGCTCAAAATTGAGCTCGTGCCTGGACGGTATTCCGTAACCTGGCACGCCCTTGCCGTCGATGGACACAAGACTCATGGCGTCTATGGGTTCACAGTTACTAACCGATGACACCGGATGCTTTCCTGATCCTATGTCGCGCCGCACGAGACAGCCTGGCGCTCTTTCTTACAGGTAGCCTGCTTTTTGCAGGGTGGCTGGCTCCGCGCGACCTCGGAATCGCACTCTCTGCCCGCCTGAGAAAGTTTTGGGCATGGGGGAGCGTTTTTACGACAGTAATAGTCATTGCAACACTGCCAGCCGAAGTCTCCGAGGTCGGAGATGGGTGGCAGGATGCCTTCTCGCCGACTTTAAGCAAAGCCGTGCTTGTTGACACCACCATTGGACAGGCGTGGATCATTCAGGCCGTAGCTGGTGTCTGTCTTCTACTTCTAACTTGGCGTAAATGCGGCGCGCTCCTGTCGGTCATACCCGCATGCTTGCTTCTGACGGCGACAGCTCTGACAGGTCACGTGCGCATGATCGGTATGGGCGCGATGTTCTTCCAGGCCGTGCATTTGCTTGCAGGTGGTTTCTGGTGCGGAGGCCTCATCCCCGTTGCCATGCTTGTCAGTGATACACGAAAAAAGAAGTGGGATCTCTCCATGCAAATGGCGTTAGCACGGTATTCGGCTGCGGGACATATCGCGGTGCCTTTGGTCCTACTTACCGGCTCTGGACTGGGCCTGAACATCCTGGGCGGATGGCCGAAGCATTTCACTGTCTATTCTACACTACTCATTCTCAAGCTGGGATTAACGAGCGGTATGGTCTGTATCGCCTGCGTCAACCGATATGTTTACGTAAGAAATCTACGACAGAAGAGAAACATTACGGCAAGCCTTAAATATCTTCAACGCGGAACAATAGCCGAAATTGCATTTTCTGCTGCTATTATTGCAATTGTTGCCGTTGCTGGGCGAATGGACCCGACAACCTTATCTCTACCTACAAACTAGAGCCATGTCGACATAGCTATATATGCAAATGAATCGAATGGGAGCTTAATTATGGAGTATCATATTTATTCCAATAT
>NZ_JBDOBO010000081.1:0-9860 GCF_047723935.1 Gluconobacter sp. | reverse complement strand
ATGGAGGATCGCTCTGCTCTGTCCGAACTGCTTCAGGTCGGATAACAGCCTCTGGATACTGATGGGGAAGCCTCGGCTTCCCCACTGTGTCACAAATCACGATACAAAGATTTTCAAATTGCTCTGTATCTGCCGTGTTACAACGTGTCATGCCAAATCCCCGAATGACTTCTTCTCGGCCATCTGTCTCGTTGCAACCGTCTTCTCTTGATTATGAAGCCTGCGCCTGGGAGAAATAGTCTCCGCCAACCCCAGAGCGCTTCAGATATAGAATTTTTCATACTCAATAATGCTGATAAACGCAGCGTATGTAGAATGCACTTCCATGGCGTCAGACCATTCCTGAATTTTCGAAATGGCTCTTACATACGACCATTAAGCCCATCTGCAATCCAATTTTCATCATTTTTTATAAATAAAGGAGATGAAAAGCAGCGTTTAATAGGAAACGAGAACCGACTTCTCCAGCGCTCACTCTGAGTCATAACGCACAAAGCAGCGGAAGGAGGGTGGCCAATACTTTCCAATATTTTAACTGCGGCAAAGAGCGATTGACCAGTGCTGACTACGTCGTCAACAAGTAAAATTCTTTTTGCGCCTGCCAGTAAAGGTAGAAGATTAGGATCAAAATATAGGCGCTTCTTACTGTCCGGCGTGGTGATTGACGACAGTGGGAATGACAGTTGATCGTCATACCAGAATTTACGGGACGTACTCAGCGGAATAAAGCGTTCATGATTACACCCCTTGGCCACGGCTGCCGCCAGGCCAAGACCTAGCGTAGGCATTCCAACAATAAGATCGGGTGCAAGAAGCAGTGCCTGTCGGACAAGGTCCTGGCAGAGTATATCGAAAACTCTGAAAGACGTTTGATTGACGAGCAGGGAAGCAACTGCTGTTTTTCCATCAGGGAGGGGACGCAAGGGAAGATCCAGATGCTTCCCCTCGAAGCAGACACGATACCGGTCAGTATAAGGCGGAACCAAAAGCTCGTCAGGCGCGAAATCCTGCCAGAAGGAGAGTGTACTCATTGGGTCTTCTCCACAAAGGAGAACAGGATATCGACAGCTTTTTCCAGCGCGCTTTCATCAAAATCAAAGGCACTGGCATGATGTGGGGCAGTGAGGTCCGCTCCAATCAGACAATACCCAGCCTGGCCACCGCGCTCCTGCACGCGCTGCATCATAAATGTGGCGTCATCCCCTCCGCCAATTGGCCAGGTTTGAATAACCTCTCCACCCTTGGTGGCCAGCACTGCATGATGAAGACGCTCCGTGATACTGGTGTCTGATATGGCGCTGATGGCCGTGCCGTATACGTCAATATCTATAGTTGCCCCTTGTGTGAGGGCCGCGCCTTCCAGAGTTCTTCTGGCTCCTGATGTCAGACGCTTCAAACCGTCATTGGTCGAAGAGCGCAGTTCCATTTCTAAGGTCGCTTCATCAGCGATCACGTTCCGGGTGCGGCCGGCATGTAGCAAGCCTACATTGATCCGTGTATCTGCCTGACCATCGCGGGGGAGGGCGTATAGTGCAGGAATAGAAATTGCGGCCGCGAGGAGAGCGTTGCGCCCTTCCTCCGGGCACATTGCTGCGTGGGCTGCGACCCCTTTGAACGTCACATTCCATTTTTCTGCCCATAGGAAACCGTCTGCGGCCAAGGCAATCGTCCCACTGGGCAACTGACATCCGAGATGCGCAGCCAGAAAAATATCGACGTCATCCAGAAGCCCGTGATTAACGATGGGCTGTGCACCCCGGCCACCTTCTTCAGCGGGCTGAAAAATTAAGCGGAGCGTTCCCCTCCAGATCGTTTCAGGAGATGCCAGGCGGGCAGCAACAGCGAGGCCAATGGCTGTATGTCCGTCATGCCCGCATGCATGCATCCTTCCTTCACAAGATGAGGAAAAGCCCTTTAGGGAAGGCAGGTGCGTGTCGTCTTTGATCTCCTGAACAGGCAGCGCGTCCATATCAAATCGCAAAGCGATTACAGGCCCGTCACCGCGCTTGAGATCGCCGCACACAGCTGTCTGGCCGTTTGGCATGCGGGAAATCCATAGAGGACTTGCGCCAGCGGCACGTGCTGCCTCTTGTGCCTGTTGATGGCTTTCTTTCGATGGTAACCCACGCACACCGTCCATGGACATGACTTCCGGACCGACACGGACCGCATATCCGAGCTCAGCAAGGCGTTCTGCAACCAGAGCAGCTGTGCGATATTCGAGAAAGGCCGTTTCTGGAAAACTGTGAAAACTCCGGCGCATGCCAATGACGTCATGGGGGAGCATTCAGCAGGTCTCCAGCACCATGTCTGTCACAATTTCCCCAGTCATACCGTCCGTAATGCCCAGATCTGTCACATGTGGACCTGGATTGCAGGCCAGTGACGCTCCGGTGACCAGCTTGATCATGGACGTAGGCCCATCCCAGGTCGTGGCAGTCGCAGCGGCATCCCGAACGGAGGCAAACTGGCGGGCCACATTCTCCGGGGTCTCGGTTGAAAGAAGGCCACAGACGGGAAGAGGCAAGAGCGCGACAATACGGCCATCACGCGCCACAGCCATGCCGCCGCCGCTTTCAATCAACGTATTGGCAACAAGCGCCATATCTTCAGGGTTCCGCCCGAAGACAGCCAGATTGTGGCTGTCATGCAGAATGGTTGTGCCAATCGTCGCCGACCAGTCTCCCCATCCTTCCAGAATACCCAGACCGGGCGGGGTATTCTCACCATAACGGTTAAACACAGCCATCAGGGCTGTTTCATCAGGAAGCACGAGTGAACCGTTAAGAACATCCATTTCCCGTTCTGCCCACTGGGTGGTGCGAGGTGTGCGAACTGTACGGATAAGAGCCTTACGCGCATGCGGAACCGAGATGCGGAAATCATTTGGGGTAACTGGTGAGCGCCGAACGGTGTTCAACGGAAGTCCAGGCAGTTCTGCTGGCAGTGCCGCCAGCAGTGTTCCATTGGAGGCTACATGAATACCTGACGCAAAAACTTCCTGAGGCGTGAAGTCTGTCAGATTATTGAAGACGACCAGGTCTGCACGTCGTCCGGCTGCGACAAGGCCAAGATCCCTTCTTTCGATCCGCATGGCAGCGTTCAAAGTGGCACAACGGAGAGCATACATGGGACACATCCCCAAAGACACCAACAACCGAAGATGATGGATCATGCCGCCCCGGCGCAGGAGATCGTCAGGGAAGATATCATCCGTGCAGAGTGTTACGGTCTGCGGAACGCAGGCAAGCTCTTTGAAGGCCTCAATGGCGTCCGGCAAAATATTTTCGTGGGAGACCCGCAATTCCAATGTCATGCCGGCGCGGAGCTTTTCCAGAATGTCTGCTTTACTGGTTAACTCATGGTCAGATTCAATACCCGCCGCCATGAAGGCTTGCAGGTGAGAGCCGCACAGATTGCGGGCATGACCACAAACGAGCTTCCCACTTGCGAGACCGGCGTTGACGATGCCTTCCATACGGTCAGACCCGGCCACGACGCCGCGCATGTCCATTACTTCGGCCACTCCAATAACTTCAGGCCAAGACAGCATTTCTTCCATCGCACCAGCATCGAAGACGGCTCCAGAGCGTTCGAGGCCGGGTGCTGACGGAACGCAGGAAGGTGCTTCGACCAGAATACGGAGCGGCAGACCCTTGGTTGCATTGATGGCCCATCGGACACCGTCCAGCCCGCTGACATTCCCGATTTCATGGGGGTCCCAGCACACGGTTGTTGTTCCTTGAGGAACAACAGTCTGTGCATAAATGCGGGGTGTCACCATGGAGCTCTCGATGTGCATATGCGCATCGATCAGTCCGGGGGTAATGATCTTGCCAGAAAGGTCTAGTATTGTCCCGGCATCTGCGCGTGTTCCGGGCGGATGCACGCTGGCAATGAGTGCCCCAACAAGTCCTACGTCGGCCGGCCTGATTTCACCCGTGGCGACATCAGCAACTGAGCCATTGATTAACAGGATGTCAAACGGCAGGCGGCCGGCCGCTGCACTGACGGCGCGGCGGCGTAATTCAGGGTCGTTCAGGGGGCTGTTTACATCAATCATGGCTGTTCATCCTGTTCGCAGCCTCAATAAAGCCTTTGACAAACCGGTCTTTGTCCACGCCCGTTACGACAATGACGGGACGTTCACCAATATGGGGGCGGGTCGCTTCAGGCCACGCGTGAGCATAGCCGTAATTGGGCCCATGGGTCAGATCGACGTCCATATAGGCTGTCACGCTGGAGGTAATGAGGGAAGGGTCCAGAGCAATGGCGGCAGCAAGTTCATCCCACATCGGTTGTGGACGGAAATAATGCTTCAGATAATCCGATACGGCACCCGGATTACGAGCTGCCTGATCCCGAATGTCTGGTGTCATACGGATCGGGTTAGCGACGGCCCCGATTGAGATGATTTCGGGGAAAGGTGCTTCGAGTGTAATACTCGCTGCCTCAGGATCGAACATGAGATTAAAGTCGGTATAATAGTCTGCACTATCCGTAACCTGACGCAGGTTACCGTCTACGATGGCTCCCATGAAAACCAGCTTTTTGCAAAGCGCGGCAAAGTCGGGATCCAGTTTGATGGCAAGTGCAATATTGGTCAGTGGGCCAGCCGCCAGAACAGTCACTTGATGTGGATGAGCATGGACCTGACGGATCAGGAAGAGAGCAGCTGTTTCCGTTGATATGGCCCGTAAGGAAGCACCTTCTTTAAGCGGTCCGACCGGAGGTTGCAGATCAGGGGCATTACCACGCCATGCGCCTTTCCATGGCATTTTCCCGTTAGACTGCTCCCATGCCAGCAGACGAGGGCGCGAGTTGACGAGGGGCTGTGTTGCACCGGGAACAACCGGTAGCGTGGCAGCAATGTCGGCAATATCCAGAAAGCGCGAAAGATGAGCGACAGCTTCGTTTTCCCATCCATCCCCAATCACCACAGTGAAGCCTAGGAAATCTGAAGTATCCTTGCGTCCGAGGATGGGAATAACAGACTGGATGTTCGTGCCGCCGGGGCCTGCAAAGTCATTGTCGAAGATCAGATAGCCTTTTGTGGGGGCAGCACCAGCGGGGAATATGGACGTGATGCAAGATAGCGCCGAAAGGCCAAGGAGAAGGGCAGAAAAGCAGTTTTTCAAAAACATAAAATAGATCTTCTCACGCATGATGACCGTGCAGGTTGGCCGATACGACAAAAAATAGAACGAAAATAACGCAAAGCCCCCAGACCACCGGCGTAATACTCCGCCTGCGGCCTGTGGCGAGCGCCATGATCACGTAAGAAAAAGTTCCGATTGCCATGCCGTTGATCAGATTGCCCGTCAGGAGCGCGAAAATAAATGTCAGGATCGCAGGAGCGCTTTCTTTGAGGTTGGACAAATCAAGATGACGCACGCCCTGAAACATCATCATGCCGACCATGAGCAGGGAAGGGGCTGTGGCCTGAGGGGGAATAATCATGAACAGCGGCCAGAAAAACAGTGCGGTCAAAAAGCCTCCGGCAATGACCAGAGCTGTCAGACCTGTCCGACCTCCTGCGTGGACGCCAGTGATCGACTCTGAATAGACGGCGGCAATAGATGTTCCGAGCAATGGGCCTACGATGCTGGCAAGGGCATCGGTAATGAAAGCTTCTTTTGCCCGAGGGATACGTCCGCTTTCGGAAACCATCCCTGCAGCCGTGGTGACCCCAAGCAGATTTGCCAAAGTCCCGAACAATTCCGTGCACAGGAAGAAGAACAACATGGGCAGCACATAGAAAAAATGGTGCACCAGATACATTGGATCGAGATGAAATGCGGTTTCGTGAGGCCATTGCGGCCAGGCGACAACCTGTTCTGGCCATCGTGTGATTGTGTGCCCTGTCCCGTCCGGCAAGAACAACCCGACCAAGGTGAGAGCGATGATGGACAGGATTAACGATCCGGGGACACGTCGGGCAATGAGAACTGGCGTTAAAATGAAACCTGCCAGTGTCAAAAGAACCTTTGGGCTG
The DNA here is from genome assembly GCF_047723935.1 of Gluconobacter sp. Taxonomy (NCBI): domain Bacteria; kingdom Pseudomonadati; phylum Pseudomonadota; class Alphaproteobacteria; order Acetobacterales; family Acetobacteraceae; genus Gluconobacter; species Gluconobacter sp. The sequence continues at coordinate 3,865 of NZ_JBDOBO010000081.1, read as the reverse complement.
CCAACCGGCCCCATCGTGACAAATGTTGAAGGATTGGCGACCACAAATCCTGAATTGCGCATGCCAATGAACATGATCACCAGACCAACGGCCACCTGAATACCGATGCGCAGCGTATCTGGAATATCGTGGGCGATCCGCTCCCGGATGCGTGTCAGACTCATCAACAGAAAAATAACGCCTGTCACGCAAGCAAGCGCTAGGGCGGCAGGCCAAGGGACATTCATCTGCTTTACGAGAATGATCGCAAAGACGACATTCGAGCCCATCGCTGCACCGACACCCAACGGCAGATTGGCCAACAGACCCATGACCGTCGTGCCAAAAATGGCCACGAGGCAAGTGGCTGTCAGCACACTTGCCCGGTCCAGGCCAGCTTCCTGCATAATCATGGGATTGACGGCCACGCAGTAAACCATGGCTGCAAATGTTGTGAGGCCAGCAATAACCTCACGTCCGATCGTTGTACCACTGGCGGTCAGGCCAAAAAATCGGTCCAGACGGGTCATCAGCATCCGATCAGAAATCGAGTTTGACTGTTGCAAGCGCTGCAAAGCTGCCCGCAACATAGTACGTCGGTGTTCCCTGAGATGCGATTGTGGTCCCATAAAGGCCTTTGCTGGCACGGGAGGACGCTGCAATACCAGAGACACCCGACAGGTATTTGTTGTTGCCCACGTTCATGAGATTGAGCCGGACTTCTGGATGTGTGTTGAGAACCTTGGGCATACGGTAGCCAAAGTTCATATCAGCATTCACATAGCCTGGCATGGCCTGATCGTTCATGAAAGTAGAAAACTGGCGACCCACATATTTGACCGAGAAACCGGCGAAATACGTGCCGTCGTCATAGTCCAGCCCGACAGAGGCTTGAACACTGGGGCTGCGGACTGCCGTCTTTCCAGCTGTTTTCAGATAATCAGAGCCGACCTTGTAATTATTGTCGATCGTGGCGTGCAGATATTCAGCCGAGACATACGGGTGCAGGTGGTGCCAAGGATGCAGCCCGATTTCGACATCCACACCGCGCGATGTCTGCCCACCCGCGTTGATGTTCTGTGTGATCTGGGCGTTATTGATCGTGACCTGCGTTGCGACCTGACGGTTGGTAAAGTTGTAATTGAAAAATGTGATTGAGCCGTTCAGAATATTATCCTGATAACGGTATCCGATTTCTTCCGAGATAGAATACTCGGTTTTCTGCGTGGGATTTGCGAGCGTCGCAACCTTGCCTGTGGTTGCACTATAGGTGTTGTAGAGCGCGTTAAGCGTCGGTGTCCGAAAATTCGTGGCCACGTCCGCAAAGATCTGGCTGTGATTATCTATTTTATAGCGCGCGCCCAGATTAGGTGTGGTCACGGCAGCGTTCATGCTGGTGCGATACTGGGCGCCGGGCAGATAGTTGTAACCAATACGTGTCACCATTGATTCTTTGACGCCTGCTTCAATGCGCAGTCTGTTGTGCAGCGCATTGAAGGTATCGCCAAAGAACAGGGAATTGACCCGTGTCACGGTTAGGTTGTCGTAGCTCGCCAGTCGGGTGCCATCTGAGAGCTTCACATTACCCAGGTAGCCCCAGACATTTGCCGGACCACCATTTGCGCCCACTTCGCTGTATGGGTTGAGCATTCGCTGACGCGACCAATCAAACCAGTAACCAAACACAAACGTATGATGGCCGATCGTATAGTGGACCTTTGAGACCATTCCCGGGCGATAGACGTATGGTGTCCCGAAGGGCGTGTACATCATAACCTTGTCATTGGTCGTGCCATTGCCATTCAGATCAACGCTGTATCGCTGGTTCCCTGAGTACACGGCATTTTCTGACATTAAAGATGCCGACGCGATCGTTCCGGAGTTCCAGTAGAAGTAAGGCGTGAAATCAAAGCCGAGGTGGCTATTGACCACGATATTCTGCGGCGCACTGAGAATAAGAACTCGATAGGGGCTCTGGTGCAGTTTCCAGTACCGTGTGTCTGTGGGCGAGAAGTCCACGGAATAGTTGGCGTGTCGACCATACTGTTGCCAGGCAGAAAGGCTTGGATTGAGATAGGATACTTTCATGGAATCGTCGAAGGTCAAGGCAACTGAGCTTCTGCTTCCGTTCGCCCAGTCCTTTACCAGTTTGGCGTCGATGTGCTGTTTGTGATCATTACCCGCACCACGGAAATGAGGCTCTTCCAGATGCGACCACGCGACAAATGCGCGCATTCCGGTATTGCCAATGTCTCCCGTCTGAAGGCGCACATATTCCCGATGGGTGTTATAGGAACCGAAAGACCCGGCAACGGTTCCTCCCATCTTATGGGACGGATCGATCAGGTTCATTGTTACCAGACCACCAGAGGCACCAATCGTAGGGGAGTCCAGATTGGCTGACCCTTGTTGCATTGTCACTTCATTGAGGTTTTCTGAATCCACCCATTCCGTCGGGAATGCCATGTAGGACCCAATATCATTGAGTGGGGCACCTTCAACCGTAAATCCGATCTGATCGCTGTTCATGCCGCGGATCGTCATGTTTCCGCTGACCATGCCAAAGGGATCTGCACTTGCAACATTGGCGCCGGGCATGTTTCCCAGAAGTTTGAACACGTTCGGCGTCGGGGCCTGTTTGGCAATATAGGCTTGAGTGATTTCGCTTCTTGATTTTGCCCCATTCTGGGCGACCATCCTGCCGCCGCCAGCCGCTGCACCAGCTACGCGGATAACTTCCGAGCGCTCCGCTGAGAGAGACGTTGCCTTGCGATGAGGGGCCGAATGGTGTTTGTCGATGCTGGATGGGTGGTCCGACAGGGTTGCCGCATGCGCGGGCAGACAGGCTAGGCTGCCGAGAAACGTGGTACCTAGAAGGATTGAAGTACGCATGACTGATGAAGCTCCCGGCCAAACACGGAGACACGACGAAAACGGGCTCGTTCTGCCTCTCACCCGGGACTGTCAGGGAGTGAATCGGCAAAGACGTCTTAAGTTGTTATAAGACGTCCTGTTACTGATTTTCTCTAAGATTTCAATCCATAAATGCAACAATATAGGAAAAATCTTGCTTATGCCTGACGCTGTGTTTGTGGCTGCGCTGGATATGAATGGCGCAGAGCCGCTTTATCTTCAGGTGGCCCGACATATTTCCAGCCTCATTGGTAAAGACAGCCGCTTTGTGGATCGTCTGCCGTCTGAAGCTGAGCTATGCCGATTGTATGCCGTGAGCAGGATTACGATCAGACAGGCCCTTGCCTCCCTGGCAGAGCGGGACATTGTTGTGCGGCAACATGGGCGAGGGACCTTTGTGGGATCTCTCCATCGACCCGGTCGGCAGAAAACGATCCATTCCTTCTTCGATATTTTGTCGAGCAAGGGGTTAAGGCCGGAAATGATCATGCTGGATTACCAGATGCGTCTTCCCCCTCAGGAGGTAGCCAAGGCCTTTGAAACGGTGGAACAGGCTCTGTTTATCCGGCGTGGATATAGGAGCGAGCACACTCCTCTTGGCGTCACGGAAGTCTTTTATCCGGGGCATCTGGCGTCCGCCATTACGCGCGAGATGGCCTCTGCCCGGACCTCAACGGCCATTCTGCGAGAAGAGCTTGGACTTCGGGTCACGCATGCAGATATCTCGATCGGCCTTTCCCGAGCGTCGGAAGATGTTGCCCAGTGGATGAAGCTTTCTGAGCAGACTACCCTGATGCGGATTGAACGTATTACAACATGTGCAGAATTAGGAGTGTGCGAATACAGTAGGCTTCTTGTTAGCGAAGCAACGGCAGATTTTAGAATTGGACTAAATGGAGATATTATACATAATTATTAGATATAAAAATTATTTATTTTATAGATTCTATATTTATGCGCGTCTCAATCATGC
>NZ_JBDOBO010000080.1:0-9867 GCF_047723935.1 Gluconobacter sp. | reverse complement strand
ACGCCCTGATGAAGCTGTCTGTCCCGCCCCCCAAAGCCATGCTGGCTGATCGGGGTTATGACAGTGACAGCTTCCGCCAGGATCTGCTGATCCACGGGATCCTGGCGGTTATTCCATCACGCAAAAGTCGCAGTGCTTCACAGAAAACAGACTGGTGGCGTTACAGGGAACGCAACCGCATCAAGCGGATGTTAAACAAACTCAAGCAGATGCGCCGTATCGCGACGCGCTACGACAAGACCGCCTTGTCCTTCATGAGTTTCCTCAATCTCGCCGCCGCAAAGCTCTGGATCAGATTTTTTGTCAACATGACCTAGCGAGACAACACCAACGTTGCTCAACTCTCCGCCTCCAACCCACCTTAAGCATCGCTGCCTCTATCTTCTGCCTTATGAAGGCTTTGACGGGCGGTATAGTAATCATACAGACTGCAAGTATTTGGGAGTTGGTATAGCTCAGTATCGGGAAGGAGAAGATACGCCTGTATCTGTAAAGTCTTGGCGTAAACCTGAACATAAATGGAGTCGTCAGAGCGAAGAGCTTCCAACACATCGAAATATTGATATGACTATTCTTCAGACTCTCGTCATGCGACATAACTGGCCAGATACTGTGGCTGTTCCAGCAAAAAAATTTCTTTATCAGAGCGGAGAGATTGTTTTGCGTCGGCTTGAGCCGGTCAACAGTCAGTGCCGCCAAGAGCGGGAAGCTACCCTTGAGCGCTTAAAGGTACTCAAGGCCCTCTTGAACACTATGTCCAATATCTAAAGGAATTAATCATGCATCCTTCTAAAGTTCTCAGCCCTAAGTCCCATATTGCCCCTTCGTCTTTGAAGGTTTTCTATATTCACCCAGACGGGTGGTGGTCATTAGCTCGAATGAACTACGATGGAGAAGAACGTATTGGCATTCGCTGGAATGGCGAGATCGATAATCCTTCTGATCTGGGTCACCCCGTTTCCACGGGCCATGCCACCTGGTTCTTGCTGCCCACCGAACTGGGAGACCCTATTGCACAGTTGGCAACTCTCTTCAGCAAAAGCCGGGAATAAAAAACTTTTCTTCGATGCATAACATCAGCATGGCGTTACGCTATTACCTATAGTGTAACATCCTGCACCTTCCGGCCCCAGATCCGCCCGGATCGCTCCTTCCCGTCCCGCTCTTACAATCTGCGGAAAGGCCCTGAAAATCCGCATTCCTGGAGAGAAAGCCCCTGACGGTTCGGATCCGGACCTGTTACACTTTTCAGGATCTAATGCCCAAAGCTCCGCAAACGGCCCTGCCCCGCCAGTTCAGCCTCTTCCCCGAGAGCGCCCGTCTGCAGCGGATTGACCCGGCGACCAACTGCTGGCGCTTCTACCGTCTGACCCTGCAGGATGATCTCTTCGGCGGCACCGTCCTTGTCCGCTCCTGGGGGCGTCTCGGGACCACCGGTCAGGAACGGCGGGAACGTTTCGGCGATCCGGTTATCGCGCAAAAAAAGCTGGTCCGTTGGGTACGGGTGAAGCAGCGTCGGGGCTATCGAGAGGAAATGGACGGATGACAGCAAGCGATGTGACGGTGAAAACGAGGGAGTTGCCCTCGCGCTCTCGGCAGGAGCCGCAGGCTCCTGCACCTCGGGGATTTGACAGGAAGGATCCGTCTGGCGGCGGCGTGTCACCGCAGGCGGGGATGCAGCTGTTTGATCCCTCGGGGGCGCGGAAATATCTGACCGTTTCCGAACGCACCGCTTTCCTGAAGGCGGCCGAGCGGGCGCCGCGCGATGTCCGCACCCTCGCCATGACCCTGGCCTGGTCGGGGTGCCGTCTGTCCGAGGCCCTGGCCCTGACCGCTGACCGGGTGGATCTGGCCGGCGGCGTGCTGGTGTTTGAAAGTCTGAAGAAGCGCCAGGACGGGATCTACCGGGCTGTCCCCGTCCCCCCTGCCCTGCTCGAGGCGCTTGATCTGGTGCACGGCGTCCGCGAAGCGCAGGCGCGTCGGGACCGGGGCCGCTTCCTGCGTCTGTGGCCGGTGGCCCGCATGACCGGCTGGCGCATGGTGCATCGGGTCATGGCCGAGGCTGGTCTATCTGGCCCCGCCGCCTCCCCCAAGGGCCTGCGGCATGCCTTTGGCGTGGCGGCCGTCTCCACCGGCATTCCGCTCAATCTCGTGCAGAAATGGCTCGGCCATGCCCAGCTCTCCACCACCGCCATCTATGCCAACGCCTCCGGTGACGAAGAGCAGACTATTGCAAGGAAAATGTGGTCAATCTAAAACATATTTTTAGAAACCATTTTGAATGTTTATAAAATGTTCTTTTAATATTAAAAGAACATTAAAGGAAGGTCCTATGATTCTTACTATTGGCAATACGAAAGGCGGCGTAGGGAAAACCACCCTTGCAGTTCAAATCGCTATTTTCAGAGCGCTTCAAGGACGAGATGTCTGGTTGATCGATGGAGATCGTCAAGGAACAGCAGCCTCGGCGATTTCCATTCGCACAGAAGCAAATCAGAAGCCTGGAATTGCCTGCGCACAATATTCAGACGGTCCTACTTTACGAGGACAAATTCAACAGCAGAAGAACAAATGGGATGATATCATTATAGATGCAGGAGGCAGAGATTCTACAGCTCTACGCGCCTCATTAATTTTATCGGATGTTTTATTAGTTCCATTCGCCCCACGCTCATACGATGTATGGGCTCTCGATGATATGGCTAAGCTAATTGATGAGGCACGCAGCGTCCGAGACGGCTTAAACTGCTTTGCTGTTATGAACCAAGCAGATCCGGGATTATATTCATCGGATAATTCAGAAGCAGCATTTGCTGTGTCAGAAGTGAAGCAGTTTCGATATTTAGATATGCCTATCCGCCGCCGAAAAGCATTCAGTAACGCTAGTGGGGCAGGATTATCTGTTTCAGAGATGCCCGTAAAAGACGCAAAGGCTTGTAAAGAGCTTTCAAAACTAGTTGAATACGTTTTTAATATTAAAACAGAATCATAAGGATATTATTATGGCTATCTTAAAAAGACCCCAGAGACCTACGCCTCCTTCGGTAGAGGACGCATTCATTGCAGGTGCACCGGATGGTGGAATTTTCACACACTCAACTCCAGAAGCATACAATAAGGGCATACCTAAAGGACATAAGCGACAAATCAGTCTGACGATTGCCCCAGAATTACTGAAGCGCGTTGATGAAATTGCTAAAAGAACCGGGCAGGCCCGTGCAGGAATTATAAATATGGCTATTTATAGAGCCTTAGAAGGAGATGTTTTTAAATGATATCAATATCTAATTAGGATGGAAAGAATATCTTATGGATATTAAAAAAGATCCTTCTAGCAAAACTTTTCGTTCTGCTCCCTCTGCCCAAGAGCAAGGGGATTTTTTTGTTCCCGGATTATACGATCTTGCGACAAAAGATAACCGTGGTGTTATGGATGTCGCAGTATTTCGTCTATCTAAAAAAGACAAACGCGCAAATGATGTAATGATACATCATCTCCCTGATGGTTATGTACGTATAACTAGTGGCCCTGATGGCATGGCGTCTATTTGGGACTATGATATAATTTTGATGGGTATTTCATACTTAACCGAAGCAATGAACAAATATCGGTCTGGACTAGGAGATAAGCCTGGGCGCATTTTTTCTCCTCAGGTATCAGATATATTAAAATTTTGTCGCCAATCTGATGGCGGCAGGCAATATGAAGCAGTTGAATCAGCTTTGCGGCGCCTTAAACAGACTTCTCTTGAAATAGTCCGTGGCGAAAAGAAAACTAGGGGTGGCCGTACAATCCGAGAAACTACAGGATCTGGTTTAATAAACGATTACAAGACCATATCATATGCAGATACTGGGCGTGTAATGGCTGTAGAGATAGAGCTTCCTAACTGGCTATATTCGGCAGTAGTAGAGTCAGAAAATCCTGAAGTTCTTACCGTCCATCAAGATTATTTCCTTTTAAAACCTGGTCTCGGAAGATTTTTGTATAGATTGGCAAGGGTGGCAGCTGGGAAAAATGAAGCTAAATGGTCATTCCGGTTAATTTATGAACGTAGTGGTAGCCAAGGAACTTTTAAAAGATGTTCATACGAACTTAGAGAATTTGTTAAACGGAACGACTTGCCTGAATATGATCTTTACGAAGAAAGTGGACGAGAGGGACCGCTTTTAATCATGAGGTACCGTTCAGAGAAGCAACATTCTTCTTTGGGTTCCTAATAGACGGAGAAGCCGCAGCTTTAAGGCGGGAAACCTTAATCTGCCCCGATCTCCTGTGAAAATTCCGTCTTTTAGGAACCAAACTCCGTCTTTTAGGAACCCGTTTCCGTCTTTTAGGAACCAAACTCCGTCTTTTAGGAACCCTCTTTCCTTGCAAAGGATTGAAAAAAAACAATAAAATCGAACTTTTTTTTCCTAAAACTATTTAAAACATTTAAAACTATTTGAAACCCGAATGCCTGTGGATAACTCTTCCCCTCCTGACCGTGCTTTAGAAGCTCTGGCTAATCGCCTGGAGGCTTCAGAAGATTACCAGGTGCTCAGACGCCTGCATCCTTCTGTTCTGAGCCATAAACCCAAAGGCAGGGGACTGCGCACCGGTCTGTTCGTGGATCTGGAGACCACAGGCCTTGATCCCCGTCAGGACGAAATCATCGAAATCGGCATGGTGCCGTTCATCTACCGCATCGATGGTCTTCTTCTTGGAACCCTGCCAGCTTTCAACCGACTGCGGGAACCTTCCATTCCCGTGCCTGCCTTTGTTCAGGATCTGACAGGACTGACATCCGAACGCCTGGCTGGACAGACCGTCTTACCCGACGAGGTGACGGCCTTCGCCCCGGATGCCAGTCTGGTGATTGCTCATAACGCAGCGTTTGATCGTCCTTTTCTCGAACGCTTCTGTCCGGCCTTTATGAACAAACCCTGGGCCTGTTCCATGGAAGACATTCCCTGGGATCAGGCAGGCTTTGAAGGACGCAAACTGGGGCATCTGGGTCTCCAAGCCGGATTTTTCTTTGACGGGCATCGCGCCGTGGATGACTGTCAGGCTGCCATCGCCCTTCTGGGCCATACAGGCTTCCCGGAGAGCCGCTCCACCCTCTCTCTCCTGCTGGAACGTGCCAGGACGATCTGGACGCGTCTGTGGGCCGAATATACGCCCTTCGAGCTCAAGGATACGCTCAAGGCCCGTGGCTACCGCTGGAACGATGGTTCTGACGGCCGACCGAAAGCCTGGTTTATCGACAGACCGCCTGAAGAGGTTGAAGAGGAGGTTCGCTTTCTTCGCTCTGACATCTATCAACGGGACGTCGATATTACAGTTCGTCCTGTCGAAGCTGCAGACCGCTTTACCAGCCGGGTCTGAGGCGGTCCTTGTCCGAAGCATGACAGAGTGTCACTCTGATCTCTTTCACAAACAGGGAGTTTCCTGATGTCGATCCGGTTCCGTACGTCGTCTGCCATGCTTCTGGCCGGCATGACTCTGTCTTCTGCCGCTCTGGCGGCTGAGACCTCTGAGAAACCCTGTGAAACCGATCTGTGCCGCAGCGTCCGTCAGTCCTGGACCACCGTGCGTCAGGATGCCTCTGATGCGACCCGCTGGACCAAAAAGGAAAGCGTCAAAGGATGGGATGCCACAAAGGACGGCACAACCAAAGCCGCACATTGGACCGGCCGGGAAAGTGAAAAAGGCTGGAAGGCCACAAAAGCTGGAACGAAGGACGCGGCGCATGACACTGCCGCCTGGACCAGAAAAGCAGCCCATGATGTGAGCCAGTGGGGAACGGACAAGACGCCTGACACGGCTAAAACCGGACAGGATCAGTAGTCCTGGACCAATTCAGTTCAGGGTTATGACCCGCCTGTGGGTTCTGTCTGATCTCCATCTTGAGGCTGTCCCGTTTCCAGATGGCTATGATCCGATCCGCCCGGAGTTCGATGTGCTGGTGGCGGCAGGCGATCTCTGGCGGGGCGAACCGGAAAAAGCCGTGGCAACGCTTAACCGTCTGGCAGGCGGCCGTCCGGCTGTGTTCGTCGCCGGTAACCATGAAGCCTGGGGGATGACCCCGGACCGGGCTCTGGAGCGTCTAAGACGGGCGACAGCCGGAACAGCAGTCCACCTCCTGGACGGAACAGAGGCCGTGCTGGCCGGGATCCGGTTCACAGGCCTCACCCTCTGGGCGGATGGGGCTCTGGCTCCTGTCCCAGTGGATTCGCACCAGACAACAGGGGAAGGGGTTCTGCGGCCGTCTGGTGAGGGTCTCATCACGCATGGCGATGAAGCGGCCCTGCATCATGCTCACCGTGCCCGGCTTGAGCAGTGTCTGTCAGAGACGTCTTTCGAGTTGCCGGTCGTGGTGGTCACCCATCATGCACCTCTGGCGGCGTGTCTGCCGGAAAGCCTGCGACGTCAGTCAGGAGCCGGGCTGTTCGCCTCTGATCTGTCCGGCCTTATGGAGCGCTTCCGGATTACCTTATGGATCCATGGTCATATCCATACCTGCCAAGAGCACCGTCATGCCAGCGGGACCCGGGTTCTCGCCAACCCGGCCGGACCCCTGTTCTCAGTTCCGGGATTTAACGACGCACTCGTTGTCGAGATCTGAACAAACTCTTATTCAGACGGTGGAAACAGGATGTGAGTCCTGACTTGAAGAAGGAAGAGTGTTGTGGATCCGCTGATGCAAGGACTGCTTGTCATGCTCCTCCCTGCTGCTGGGCTGACCATCGGTCTGGGTCTAGTCACTGGACCAGTCATGACCAGACTGGCGCAATATCGCGTCATGTCTTTGAAAGGCACTCGGCAGACAGATCCTTCAAACTCTCTCTAGAAGCCGTGGCCCAGAATAGGAGAGTGAGCAGCTGACACGCGCAAATGTTGTCAGGATGATTGCTCTGCTACAGAGACCATCCTGTATGTTTGACGGCTTCTGTGGATGTTCAGTGTCTTACTCGTGTCCAATTTGGACACAGGGAAGACGTTGCTGCCCTCCTGATAGCCTCCACTATTCCGAGAGTGCGGTTCTCAGAATGAGACAGCTTCGCGGCCTCTTCGAAGCGGGTTCGAGGCCATTGTGAGGCCTATACGAGGCAGTAGCGAGGCAACTCCGCGGCGTTCAAACGGGTCTCTTCATAGACCATTGCACCGTTGGTGCGGGAGAGGGGTGCCAATCTGTTAGACCTTTCCCCTTTCTGAACGAAAGGGTGCGGTTACTAACGATACCCTTTGTGGAGAGCAATGAGCTTTTGTTCGAAAACGTACGCCAAGAAATTGCATGGTAGGAAAAGCATCGGAAGACAGGCATCACCTGCGACCATGACCACAAGGTGTTCGAGGGATGGCAGAAGCCGGTTTTTGTTGAACAGAACTCCTAGCGTGTGTATAATGTGTAAATGAAAAGCGCCGTTCTGATCCGAGAACTGGAAAAAGCAGGCTGGACGCTGGATCGCGTGCGCGGTTCACACAATGTCTTCAAACATCCATCCCGGCCGGGGATCGTGGTCGTGCCTCATCCCAAGAAGGATCTAGGCATCGGACTGGTCGCCGCCATCCGCAAGCAAGCAGGTCTTTAGGAGGATAATCATGCGCTATCCGGTTGTTATCGAACGGGGCAGCGAGACAACGGCTTTCGGCGTTGTCTTTCCTGACCTTCCCGGCTGCTTTTCGGCAGGCGACACACTCGACGAAGCCCTTTCCAGCGCGGAAGAAGCCGCTGCGGCATGGATCGACGCTACCTTGGACGCGGGAGAGGCGGTTCCGTCTCCCAGCACCCTTGATACCATCCAGAGCAACCCGGACTATCAGGGCTGGACCATCGGCATTGTCACCATTGACCCGGCTATCCTCGATGACCGGGTGGAACGGGCGAACATCTCCCTTCCACGGCGGGTTCTGGAACGGCTGGACGCTCTCGCCAGAGCCTCCCGCGAAAGCCGGTCGGGCATGATCGCAGCCATGACCTTACAGGCGAAACTCACGCCTGACGCCATTCGTAAGCACTGACATTCTGGTCCCTGAACTGATGGCCGAGGAAGGTGGCGTGAGGCGATCTCCCATCCTGAAGGGATGGGAGATCGCCTGTATCCTACCGGGTGAGGTGAGAAGCCCTCTAGTGTCTGAGAATGCCCATTCTCAGACACCAAGGGACCGAAACCGGGAGGAGCGATAGGGCTGCGGTATAATCTTGATTCAGCCTACAAAAAAATATTGCTCTGCCAATTTTCATCGCATAGATGGTCAAGCTCCTTTAAATAAGTGAGCTAGAATTTTGTGAAAAATACATCAGAAGATAGCTTTTATCTTATAGCGCACAATAATTGTCATTATGTGCCATATAAGAAAAGAAACCTAAAAACTGGCGCTTACGGTTATGAATTATTACCTGAAGGTAATGGTAATAACCCAAGTGCGGCTGAATATACGGAAGATGTCGGTTATTTGATAAAGAGGGTTGTTGTAGACAAGTGGTTGGTTCGCGCCAAAGCCCTTAGTGGGCCACAGAAAAATCAGCCCAACTCGGTTGGCCTTTCTGGTCCTGAACACCCAACACGAAGGCTTATTCGCGCATACTGGATATCGCCTAAGCTTCAGCATCTCACTATTCCTGCCTCCTACATCTGATGTCGGTAATCTGATACGCGGCCTATACGAAAGGGCTCAGACACCCCCCCTTGGTCGTGGTGGCCTTCGGCATGACCCTTATCCTGCCGCCCTCCGGGAACCTCCCGCTTCGCTTCAGGCCGCATCAGACCATTTTAGCCTTTGCGCATGGTATCCCACCACGTTGTGCGTCTATCACGCCGACTGGACAGCCTTCGGCGCCTATTGCCGCACTTAGAGTGTCACGGCGCTCCCTGCTCAGCCCGAAACCGTGGCCGCTTGGATTACGCCATGTCTGGGAGCAGGGCCGCAAAGGGTATCGTTAGTAACCGCACCCTTTCGTTCAAAAAGGAGGGGGGTCTAACAGATTGGCACTGCTTTCCCGCACCAACGGTGCAATGGTCTATGAAGGCACTCTTTTCCATGCCGTATTTACGCCGTGGTGACGCCGTAGATCTGAAGGCAGACAGCTCTGTCCCTACGTTTCGGGCCTTGTTACAGTGAGGCCTTCAATGCTGGCCTGTGTCCAGAACGGATACAGGCTGAGAACAGCAAGACATTTTCGAGGGGAATTTCTTTCCTCTATGCTCGCACAGCAGTTTTTCTGTTTCATCCACCAGGATAGAACTCCCACATGGACAGGGCAAAGCGTTCACCCGTGTTGTGGTGACGGGCATCGCAGAGGTCTCCGGCCAGACGGTCTATGAGATCGGCGCATTCGATCTGCGTCCTCCAGGGATGGGCCAGAACCTCATCAGGAAACATCAGTCCCAGAAGATTGCCGGCGATGGCGGCCGTACTGTCGCTGTCTCCGGAATGCGTTACGGCGATGCGCAGGCCCTCTTCGAAGTCGGTGGCGACGCGAGCGGCATAGAGGGCAATGGACAGGGCTTCTTCGGCCACCCATCCCTGACCCAGCGTCTCGACCGTTTCGGGGTGTCCATCAGGCGCAGCAGTCCAGGCCCGCTCCACGGCAGCCTGTGTGGTTTCGTCCAGGCGCAGGGTCTGTAGTGACCGGGCCGCCTCTTCCAGCGGTGTTCCTTCCAGCAGTTGCGCCAGAACATGCGCCTGGGCTCGGGCGGCGTTACGGCCTGTCGGATGAGCGTGGGTCAGATGGGAACAGCCATCGGCCAGGGCATCGCAGTGAACCCCTCCGTAAAGGGCGACGGGAGCGACCCGCATGATGGCCCCGCAGCCCTTGCTGTTGTTATTGAGGCCATCGTGTGGATGGTACGCTAAACAACGTTTGGCATGAACAATAAAGG
>NZ_JBDOBO010000079.1:0-9897 GCF_047723935.1 Gluconobacter sp. | reverse complement strand
CTATTATTGGGGAGAAAAACGGATGAAGAGGCATAACGTATCAAACTATGTCTCTGGAGAGCGCCGTTGGAAAGAATTCCTGAACCCCACCCTGCCCCGGTTTTCCTCTCCCGCAGGCGGCTCCTAGCTTTTTCCGGCGCCTGCATTACGGCCGCTGCTATAGGCACAGTGACGAAAGGTTCTGCTCAAGAAATAGTCGCGTCAAATCGAGATGGCGTTTCGGATTTCATGCAACTTTCAACCTTCGCCACAGGTCATAAAAATCTGGATCTCAGTATAGGATCTGCATTGCTCCTTGCTCTTGAAGCGCAGAACCATGGCTTTTCCGGTCAGGTAGCATCGCTTCGCGACCGTATTGCCAAAAACGGCTATCAGGATGTTGAAGCGCTGGACGCTGCGCTTCAGGGAGACCCCCTGCACCCGACGCTCCTTCAGATTATCCGTGCCTGGTATGCGGGCGTCATTGAAAGTGGAACAAACGCCAAGGTTTATGCCTTCGAGAAGGCGTTGATGTACCAGTCATCTCGCGATGTCGTCGTCATCCCGACATATGCCCATAACGGGCCGAATTACTGGGTTGCAGAGCCCGGTTCCGTCGATGCCATGCCGGAATTCTAAGGAAATTATCTCAGTGAACATGCGATATTTTCGTCCTCTGTCCGGCACTGCCCTGACGACCGCTCTGCTTTTCGCAGGACCGTCTGCGTTCGCGCAGCCGACAGAGCCGACCCCAGCTTCAGCCCATCATCCATCGATCAGTCGCGGTCATTATCTTGCGATTGCAGCTGATTGTGCCGCTTGTCATACCAATGGACGGGGTGGCCAGTTTCTGGCTGGTGGATATGCCATAGCATCTCCAATGGGGAATATTTACTCCACAAATATTACACCTTCGAAAACATATGGCATTGGAAACTACACACTAGAGCAGTTTTCCAAAGCTCTGAGGCACGGCATCCGTGCAGACGGGGCACAGCTTTATCCGGCCATGCCGTATGACGCCTATAACCGTCTGACGGATGAAGACGTCAAATCGCTCTACGCCTACATCATGAACGAAGTAAAACCCGTAGACGCGCCATCACCCAAAACGCAGCTTCCCTTCCCGTTTTCCATCCGTGCGTCTCTGGGTATCTGGAAAATTGCGGCGCGGATTGAAGGTAAGCCCTATGTCTTCGACCATACCCACAACGATGACTGGAACCGCGGTCGTTATCTGGTCGATGAACTTGCGCATTGTGGGGAATGCCACACGCCTCGCAATTTCCTGCTTGCACCCAATCAATCCGCCTATCTGGCTGGCGCAGATATAGGGTCATGGCGTGCGCCGAATATCACAAATGATCCCGAGAGCGGCATTGGTGACTGGTCGGATCATGATCTCTACCAATACCTGAAAACCGGCCAAACCGCTCATGCGCGGGCGGCTGGACCAATGGCTGAAGCCGTCGAACATAGTCTTCAGTACCTGCCTGACGCGGACATTTCGGCTATCGTGACCTATCTCCGTTCGGTCCCGCCTAAAGCAGAAGCTGGGCAGACCGTAGCCAATTTCGCTCACCTCGGTCGTCCATCAAGTTATAGCGTGGCCGACGCGAATGCGCGCCGTAACAACAGCACCCTCTCCGGGACAACGGACGGTGCAGCGCTCTATGAAGCTGTCTGCGCGAGCTGCCATCAGTCGAACGGCAAAGGATCTCCTGACGGGTATTATCCGTCTCTTGTGGGGAATACGACGACTGGTCAGCGCAATCCGAACGATCTGATCGCCAGTATTCTTTATGGCGTCGATCGCACAACGGATGACCACGAAATTCTGATGCCTGCGTTCGGCCCTGGTTCGCTGGTGCAGCCATTGACGGACGGCCAGATCGCCGCGATCGCCGATTATGTTCTGAGCCACTTTGGCAACGCGCAGGCCACGGTCTCCGCCGATGCGGTCAAGCAGGTTCGTATTGGCGGCAAGCAGGTCCCTCTCGCCAAACTCGCAAGTCCGGGCGTGATGCTCCTTCTCGGTGCGGGCGGCGTCTTTGGGGCCATCGTCGTAGCGGGTGGCGTTTGGTGGCTGATCAGCCGTCGCAAACAGCGTGTCGCTTAATAGAATTCAAAGGTAAAATCATGTCTGGTGAAACGCTTTCGGCTGATGTCGTCATTATCGGAGCAGGAATCTGTGGGTCCTTGCTCGCCCATAAACTCGTCCGCAACGGTCTTTCTGTGTTGCTGCTGGATGCCGGTCCCCGTCGTGATCGCTCGCAGATTGTGGAGAACTGGCGGAATATGCCGCCTGACAATAAGTCCCAATATGACTACGCAACGCCTTATCCCAGTGTTCCCTGGGCTCCGCATACCAACTATTTTCCGGACAACAATTACCTGATCGTCAAAGGCCCGGACCGTACGGCCTACAAGCAGGGCATCATCAAAGGCGTTGGTGGCACAACCTGGCATTGGGCAGCATCGAGCTGGCGGTATCTGCCGAACGATTTCAAGCTGCATTCCACGTATGGCGTGGGACGTGATTATGCCATGAGCTACGACGAACTCGAGCCTTATTACTACGAGGCAGAGTGCGAAATGGGTGTGATGGGTCCTAACGGAGAAGACATCACGCCGTCTGCGCCCCGCAAGAACCCTTGGCCCATGACGTCCATGCCCTATGGGTATGGAGACCGCACTTTCACTGACGTGGTTAGCAAGCTCGGCTTTTCAAACACGCCCGTGCCACAGGCTCGCAACAGCCGTCCGTATGATGGTCGCCCTCAGTGCTGTGGAAACAACAACTGCATGCCGATCTGTCCGATTGGCGCCATGTACAACGGGGTCTATGCCGCACTGAAGGCAGAAAAGCTGGGGGCCAAAATCATCCCGAACGCTGTCGTTTACGCGATGGAAACGGATGCCAAGAACCGGATTACGGCAATCCGCTTCTATGATCCTGAAAAACAGTCTCATCGTGTCGTTGCCAAAACGTTCGTCGTGGCTGCCAACGGCATTGAAACACCCAAACTGCTTTTGCTCGCAGCCAATGATCGCAACCCCAACGGTATTGCAAACTCATCGGACCTTGTTGGCCGGAACATGATGGACCATCCCGGCATCGGTATGAGCTTCCAGTCTGCTGAGCCTATCTGGGCTGGCGGCGGTTCGGTTCAGATGAGCTCCATCACGAACTTCCGTGACGGTGATTTCCGTTCCGAATATGCCGCGACACAGATCGGCTACAACAATACGGCTCAGAACTCCCGTGCGGGTATGAAAGCGCTGTCTATGGGGTTGGTTGGTAAGAAACTGGATCAGGAGATCCGTCGTCGTACCGCTCATGGCGTGGACATCTATGCCAACCATGAGGTCCTCCCTGACCCAAATAACCGTCTTGTGCTCTCTAAAGATCACAAAGACGCTCTCGGTATTCCACACCCGGAAGTCACTTATGACGTGGGAGAATATGTGCGTAAGTCGGCGGTCATTTCCCGGCAGCGTCTGATGGACATTGCCAAGGCCCTTGGAGGAACGGAAATCGAGATGAGTCCGTTCTTTACGCCGAACAATCACATCACCGGGGGCACGATCATGGGCCATGATCCGCGTGATTCTGTCGTGGATGAATGGCTCAGAACCCATGATCACGCCAATTTGTTTCTCGCAACGGGCGCAACAATGGCGGCGTCTGGAACGGTGAATTCCACTTTGACGATGGCTGCGCTCTCACTCCGCGCTGCCGATGCCATTCTCAATGACCTGAAACAGGGGTAAGTGTTTTGTACAAACTATTTCAGCGCCGGACCGCTGGCGCCGTCCTAAGTATTTTCGTCGCAGCATCAAGTCTTACAGGGTTTGCATCAGCGAAGGATCTGACAGTGAATTTGGTGACCTCAAATACCCTCATTGACCAGGCCAAGAAGCTGGCTGCGGCCAGTCATGCCCGTGTCGCTATCGCTATTGTCGATGCAGGAGGAAATCTGGTGTCTTTCCAGAAGATGGACGGGACACAACTCGGGAGTATTGAACTGGCCATCCGTAAGGCCAAGACGGCGCTGTCTTTCGCGCGCCCGACTGCTGACATGGAACATGCCCTCAACAGCGGGAATTACATGATCAGCACGCTACCGAATGCCCTTCCCGCCGGCGGTGGATACCCGATCATGGTGAACAACGAACTCGTGGGAGCGCTTGGCCTGAGTGGTGGCGAAGGTGAAACTGATGCCCATCTCGCGCAGTCCACAGTCACCACCTTCCTGAAGACTTCAAAGACAACGAGCACTGAATGAAAACCCGACGTCCAATGCACAGGAAAAAACTCGCTGGATTTTTCCTGTGCGCGGCTTTGGGTATCATTGGTCCCGGCCGTCAGGCGCTCGCGCAGAGCGAAACTTCCCAGAACCTTGCGACACCTGAATCCTACAAGTCCCGTGCCTTTGCGATGGAAGGCATGGGCACGTTCGCGGTCGGTCCCCTCGTCCCGTCTCTGTATGGAAATCCTCATTTATTCGGAGACTGGGGTGGTGCGCAGACATGGCTTACAAAGCACGGCATGTACCTGAATGTCGCGCTCAATGAAGAATATATGGCCAATATCACAGGTGGCCGCACGCGTGATAATGTGCTGGCCGGTCAGGTGGCTGCCGAGCTGGATGTGGATTGGCAGCAGCTTGCCGGTGTGAAGGGTCTCTGGACGCATCTTCTCGTCATTAACGGTCATGGGCGCAGCTTCAGCCACACACTCGGCGATTCAGTGACCAATCCTGAACAGATCTACGGTGCCCGCGGTAACGTTGTCGCGCATCTTGTCTCAATGTATGCGGACAAATCCTTTCTGAATGACCGTATTATCCTGTCTCTTGGCGATATTCCCACGGGCAGCTTTTTCGCTTTTGATTACGTCGCTTGTTCCTTCATGAATGTCTCTGTTTGCAGTAATTTCGCTCCTGGGAAGTACGTCCCAGGCGGCCGCGATTGGCCGTCTGGAAATCTTGGTGGTGTGTTGCGTCTTCGGCCAACGGAGCAGACCTACATCATGGGAGGCGTCTTCGCGGTTTCGCCCCATAGTTACAACGGCGGCATCTCAGGCTGGGCTCTGGCTCAGAGTGGATTGGGTAAGGTCTCGTCGCAGATTGAAATCGGGTGGATGCCGTCTTTTGGCAAGAATAAGCTGCGAGGCAATTACAAGCTTGGCGCCTGGTACGATAACTCGCGCTACCCGAACCTGTACGAAGACGTCCATGGTAACTCCTTCCAGGCTACGGGCCTTGGGCGGCGCTATGAAGCCGGGATGACGTCCGCCTGGTTCATGTTTGACCAGATGCTGGTCCGTAATGGGCAGGGCGTTACCGATGGGCTTATTCTTATCGGCGGTGTTGGATATGCGCAGGGCAATCTTGTTGCCATGCGGGATCATGAATGGATCGGCATAGTCGATAGCGGGACGCCGTGGCATCGGAGTGGTGATCAGGCCGGTATCATGTTCCAGCATATGGACATGAGCCATACCGTGACGCTTCAGCAGGAATCATCGCTGGCGCTTGGTCTGCCGTATCTGGATAATCAGTGGGGCCCTGTTTACGGGGTGCAGCACTGGGAGAACGTGTACGAAGCGTTTTACAGCACCCACATTATGCGAGGCACAACGTTGCAGGCGGATTTCCAGTATCTCCAACGCCCAGGGGCTACGACCACCTTCAAGGACGCCGCCGTTATCGGGGGGCAGCTGACAGCGAACTTCTAAGATTTCAGTAGAGAATTTGCCAGATTGGTTGGCGTGATCAACCTGAATGGCGGCTCTCTACTGAATCGTTTATCAATGATTTTAAGCTAGGTTATCGAGACACAGGATTTGTGATCAATATATGGAATTTCCGTTAATCCTGCTTCCTGATACGGGGCTTGATCAAGGAAAAAGTGCGTAGTTGTTTACTGCCGAGCCATGGAGACAGTAGATGCCGTCATCTCCACGCGCAAACCTTCGGCGTCATAGTGAATTTCTGTTGTCCCCTGATGTCCAAGACCAGCTTTTAGCAGTCGAATTCCAAATCCTGTTCGGGTAGGTCTTGTTACCAACGGGCCACCAATTTCGCGCCATACCAATATCATGGTCGTTTCAGGGCCGTATCCTTCAGTGGTCCAGCTTAAATCTACCAGCCCCTCAGGAGCATTGAGTGCACCATGTTTCAAGGCGTTCGTCGCCAGTTCATGGAAGACCATTGAGCAGGACGTTGCAGTGTCCGGACCGAGACACAGGAAGGGCCCGTTGACTTTAACCCTTTCTTTCACCCCTAGCGGAGCCAGAACGCCTGCTGCGAGGCTGGCAAGATCAGTAGATCGCCAGTTTCTTTTCATCAGCAGATCATGCGCAGAGCCCAGTGCGATCAGGCGGGCTGTAAATGTCGCGAGCGCGCTTTGGTCATCAACGCCACGAAAACCTTGATGGGCAAGGCTTTGGACAATGCTGAGTGTGTTTTTCAGTCGATGCAGGATTTCATGGTTGATGAGGTCCTGTCGAGCAATCGTGTCCCACTCGTCCACACCCGCAAAAATTCTGTCGGCGGCCGTGCGAATGAAAGACGTTTCGTCCACTGTCCATTCGCGCGCTTGAGAGCAATGCACGAAAAGGCACCCTGTCAGTTCGCCTCCTTTAATTTTTGGAACGAGAACCTGCGCAACAACCTGTACGGCCTGATAGGCTTCCTGTTCGACATTCATCCACGATGTATGGGTAATATCGTCCAGGATGAAGACAGACCCTCCGCGGAGGAAATCTGACGTGTGCCGGAAGGCCTCAAACGAAAACTCTCCACTGATGGGAGGGATGTCGGCCGCGCACCAACTCTGCTCCACCGTAAAGCGTTCGTCGCGCATTGAGATGCGCGCGAAACCTACCCGCTGAACGTTAAGGCGATTTCCCATCAACTGGCAGATTTCTTCCAGGACCTGCTGGCGCGTTTCGGCGGTCCGGAGTGCGTCACCAATCGCGAGGAGTGTTGTCAGCCGGGCGGTGGCATTTCTTTCGGGCGTCACATCCTGCAAGGTACCGATCAAACGGATTGGTCGACCTGTCTCGTCATGATCCAGAATTCCCTGACGCAGAACCCACCGTTCTTTCCCGTCGTCAGAACGCAGGATGCGATATTGCAGTCGTAATGGAGCAGTCCCTTCAAGGATCCGGTTAAGCGTAGGGACTGTAGCCTTGTCGTCAGGATGGATTAAGGCGACCCATTGCTCCGCCGACAACGTTGGTGTCTGAGTAAGGCCTGCAATACGGCAGACTTCTGGAGATACCGTAATGTCTCCCGACACAAGATCATATTCGTAGATCCCAATGCCACCGGCAGCTCCTGCAGCCTGCTGAAGCGCATATTTTTCCAATGCATGACGGCGTTCTGCTTCGGCTTCACGTGCCCGTTTTGCGGCGCGCTGACTACGAAGCTGCTGGGCTGTAAGGCGACGTTCCTGCGTAACTGCGGCCTGCCTCAGATCCATCAGGCGCATGGATTGTCGGGCAAGCGCTGCGAGGCCGTCTTTCTGGGGGGAAGACAACCCATTCGGCCGTGTCGCAAGATCGACAACGCAGAGTGTCCCAACCACTTTTCCCTGAGTATCGAACAGCGGGTAGCCCGCATAAAACCGCAGCCCTGGCGTTCCACAGACGAGAGTATTCTTCTGGGTGTGTGGATCGGCCAGCATGTCTGGAATGACAACGGGCACCTTGAGGGCAATAACCTGCCCGCACCCGGAATTTGCCAGTGGCCCAAAAGGCTGGTCCGTACCGACGCGTGCTGAAAACCATAGCCTTTCCTGATCCAGTATGCTGATCAGGGCGATGGGCGTTTGACACAAAGCTGCTGCAGCGACCGCAATGTCGTTCAGGTCGGGGTCGGAAAAAGCCGCCAGATCCCCATAGGGATTTACCCTATCCAATCTATCGGCAGCGCCCATTCTCAAGGTGTATCCAAATCCTGCATGATTTTTAGTATAGTGCGAGTGGTGGCTGGCTCCAATCCCGTTTCGATGGAACGTATCGTCACGGTAATTAAATAAGGTGTGTTTCGCGCTTTGAATGACAGATTTTTGCGGCTGTTGAAAAAATTCCCAGTGAAGAAAAGAGCTGTTGCCACATGGTGGCGGCATAAACTCCCCGAATTTCGGGTCCATAACCTGTCAGATATGGCGGTGAACTAAATTTTTTCTCCTCCCAGATGGATTTTGATCTGGGAGGAGTGAGATTACTACGATTTCAGGAAGGCATGATCGGGAAATTATCCGTTAATGATCATGCCGCCATTCACATGGAGTGTTTGGCCCGTCACGAAGGATGCGTCGTGGCTTGCAAGGTAAACATAGGCCGGCCCGAGCTCGGAAGGATCCCCGCACCGTCCCATAGGAGTATCCTTCCCCAGATCTGCGACAGACTGGGGATCAACCGGCCCCCAGCTTGCTGGCTGAAGTGGTGTCCAGACTGGGCCGGGAGCGACTGCATTCACGCGAATGCCCTTGGAGACCAGTTGCAACGCTAGCGCACGGGTAAAGCCCATTTCTGCGGCTTTGGTAGTCGAGTAAGCCAGAAGGGCTTTATTGCCTGCAAAGGCGTTGATGGAGGACGTATTGATAATGGCACTTCCCTCTTTCAGATGTGAGAGAGCGGCGCGGACCAGAAAAAAGTAACCGTTAATGTTGGTGTCCATGTGTCTTTGCCATTCTTCGTCAGAGATGGCGCTGATATCTTCCTGCACGATCTGGATGCCGGCATTATTGACCAGGATGTCCAGCCCGCCCAGTTCCTTGACCGTCTGGGCAACAGCATCATTACAAACCTGACTTGAAGAGACATCCCCAGCAATAGCAAGACCTTTGCGACCTTCCTTTTCGATCAGTCGGACGGTCTCTTTCGCATCTTCATGTTCTTCAAGGTAGAGGATCGCGACATCTGCCCCTTCCCGGGCAAAGTGCAACGCGGCAGCGCGGCCAATTCCACTGTCTCCTCCGCTGATCAAAGCTTTTTTGCCTGTCAGCTTTCCGCTTCCTTTGTAGCTGGCACGAATATGTTCGGCCTTAGGTTGCATGAGACCTTCAAGGCCGGGCTGATGGTCCTGGGATTGGGGAAGTATATGGTCAGGCATGAAAAATATCGCTCCAAGATAAGGTCGATACCCTTACAGAAAGGGCGCTCCTGACATAATCAACACCTGGAACTGGAAAGTGTTTCCCTAATATGATCTCATAAAAATTTGAATGTAGTTTAAAATTATTTACAAAAAAACAAAATTATTGAGATGTCATTTTAGGTATAGATAAAATGGAATAAAGCCAAAGAGGGTCCAGGCTATGATAAATATGAAAGGCGCCTGATGAGCAAAGAGAGCTCCTCGCTGCGCCCGTCGCATCATATCGCGGGTCTCGTCCTCGTTTGGAGCTAGTGTGAAGTCAGTCAAGGCGGGGCTACGGTGATGCAACATTCTTTGCTTTCCCTCCCATTTACCAATTGCGGCATAAGCTGCTCTGATCCCAGGAAGCGCCATGACCGCGAGGACAAATCCCAATAGTGAAAACAAGGGGGGCAGCAGAAGAACCATACTATCTCCCCATCTTTTCGTAGATCCGGTCATGGCTGTCGCATAGGCGATCACCAGAAAAGCCTGTGATCCTAAAAGGGCCTGAAGGCGGCCATTCACCACTTCAGTCTCAAACCGAATTTCTGAGCGGTAAAACGCAAGCAGCTCATTATCTGTGGGATGACCCTGCGCAATAATCTGGCTGGTATCTGGGGACGGTGATGCGGTTTCTACCATCTGGACCTTCGGTAAGATTGGAATAAGGAATAGCGCTCTGCTGCCCTGCGAGTTTCCTAGTTTCGTGGCCCATTGGGTATTTTAAGTATTGATCGTTGTAAATAATATACAATATAAC
>NZ_JBDOBO010000078.1:0-9920 GCF_047723935.1 Gluconobacter sp. | reverse complement strand
GACTCAGAGTAAGCTGGTGGCCCGTGAACGGGCAGCAGCCCTTTACGCCCGAACAGGCTTACTTTTTGAGAAGGCAAAGACGATGGAGACCGACCTGTCCCGTGAGGAAATGATTACTCTCCTTACCGAACAGGGCAAAATCATCGCGGAACAGGAAGAACTCCTTACCCTTGCCGATGATGCCTTCCGGGCCGAGAAACGCGCCCTGCAAGCCGATCACGCCATGACTTTAATGAATCAGGTACAGAAGGAAGGTGCTTTCATCTCTTTCGCCACAGACTCTCTCAAGGCACTGGAAGCCCGGCTTCAGAGCATGATGCAGAAAGTCTTCACAGACAGCGCTGTGAGCAAAAAAGAAAAGGACATGCTGCGTGAGCAGATCAAAAACCTCTCCACCCTGATTGTTGATCTTGGCAAACATCGCCCTGCTGCTCCGGCAGATGCTCCTATCGGAAGCCCGGTTGAGGATGAACAGCCCAAAGCGCGCAAGCCGACCTCTCCGCCTCTTTCCGTAATGGCAGAAAAATTTGTCTTTGCTGACAAGGACAAGAGCGAGGACACCAAGAAAGCCACACGCAAAACCGTAGCCCTCTTCATCGAAGCTTTTGGTGACATGCCGGTGAAGCAGATCACGGGCACGGTTGCTGGGGAATTTTTCGACCTGCTCTCTGATCTTCCTGCCACTCATGGCAAAGGAAGAACCGGCCTTCCCATTCGTGAAGCCGTCGCGCAGGCCCGCGAGCGAGGGCAGGAAATAGTCAGCGGGAAGACGGTGAAAAACCATTTCTCCCGTCTGTCCGCCTTGTGGATGCATCTTGTGCAACGAGAGATGGCTGACCGGAATCCATGGGCCGGTTGGGATTTTAACATCACCAAGAAAATCGTACGGCGAGGCTGGACAGATGATGAACTGACACTGCTTGCCCATACACCATGGAATGGCACATCGGTTTCCCACACCACATGGACCGGGATCATCAACGTTGGCATGTTTACGGGAATGCGTCTGGGCGAAATCTGCAATCTGAGAAAACAGGATATAGAAATTATCGAAGAGGTTCCGTGCTTTCATGTTCGTCCTCACCCAGAAGATAACTGGTCACCCAAAACGTCAGCAGGCACACGGATCATTCCCATTCACTCGCATCTACTCGCCATGGAAGGGCTCGACCTGCTCAGAGATACCGGGGAGCACTCCCTGTTCCCTGACCTCACGGTTTCATCGACGGGTGAACGCGGGGATAATTTTGCGCGTTCTTTCTCAAAGCACAAAAAACGACTTGGCCTTCCAGACGCGGTAACATTCCATTCCTTCCGTCATACAGTCAGTACGAAACTCAGAAACCAAGAGGCGCATATTCGCGAACTGTGGATCGATACTGTTTTAGGGCATGAAGCGTCTCATAAATCACAGGGAACGATGAACTACACGAGCGGGATTGAAGTCGCCAATTTGAAGCAGGTCATTGAAGCCCTGACCTATCCGCCCGAGTGCATCATGCCTTTCTGAAAGCCTTATGGTGACAGTATCTTTTGCATAAAAAGAAAAGTTCGGAAATCAGGCATCTGAATAGGTTACCCTTACAGGGAGCCAGCAGTGTCAGACGGCTACCCAAAGGGTAGCGTCTGACAGCTGGTAAGGGGGAGAAATCTCCCCCGTTAACCCCCTCTTTCAGGAGAACCAGTTATGCCCGTTGCCCGCACTTCCCGTCTTTCTGTCAGAGCGTCACCCGATGAACTGGTGCGCTGGAACCATATGGCCAGCACTCATGGTCATACCACAACCGCCCACTGGATACGCTCCCTCCTGACCAGTGCAGAACTGGCCGGGCATGATGGGCCACGCGTTCCCGATGAACTGCGCGGGATACGTCATCAGCTTTCCCGTGTTGGAAACAACCTTAATCAGCTTGCCCATTCTGCCAACTGTACCGATGCCGTGCATTGCGGGGCGGTGCTGGACGAGGTTGAAAAGCTGATCCAGAACCTTGACCACCTTCTCCCCCGCTCACGGAGAAACCGTCCTGACAGGTCTGCCGCTCGCAGGTGCGACAGGCCAGCACTGACCCTGCACTGACTGTTTGTGGTCATCCCCATGATCGTCAAAGAAAGCCGGATCAGAACAACGAGTGGCGCGGGTGCTTTGTCCCGCCATGTGCTGTATGGTGCGAAGAATGAAGCCATCCGGGTTCTGGCGGGTTCGGACTGGCTCATGCGTGATGCTATGCGCGAAGCCAGACGTGAGGGGCTGACATACGGTCTGCGCCATATCGCCTTCAATCCTGACGAGGCCATGACGGATGATCAGCTTTCGGACTTTGCCCGTCGCCTGTGTGAAGAACTCCATGCCGACCCGGAACACCTTACCCTTGTCGTCCACCAGAAAGAAGGCAGCACACACGGGCACCTGATCCTGCCCGAATGGCAGGGAAACCATGTTCTGCAAAGCCGGTTCACATGGATGCGTCTGGAGAAAGTCGCACGGCTGGAGGAAATCCGGCTTGGTCATGCTCTCGTACCCGGAAGGCATGACAGGGCTATTGCCAAAGCCCTGCGCAGAGAAGGCCATCATCAGGCAGCGGAACAGGTCGCAGTCCTGATCCCTGCACCTGAGAGCGCCAAACCTCGCGCCGCCTACACATCACAGGCCCGACGGATTACGGAACGACAGGGGCTTGACCTCCCGGCGATGAAACAACTGGTCAGCGCCCTCTGGTCACAGTCGGACGGGTTAAAATCATTCCGGGCGGCGCTGGCGGAACATGGCCTGACTATGCGGGTAGGTGATCGAAAAGAAACACGCTCCGGCGCTCATATCATTGAAACCACCGATGGAACGCTGATTGGTAGCTTTACCCGGCTGACAAAAGTGCGCATGGCGGAATTCCGAAAGCTGCTGGCAAAAGAACACTCAGCAGAACACGAAAAGCCGCAACTAGATATCAGAAGTACCCGTGTTCCTGTGCGCGTGACATCGGAAAATGGCCAGACCGAGATATTATCAGCCCCTACCTCCCCACCTGCCAGAAAAAGAGAGCCGAAACGCATTTCCCTACCACGCAGGAATAAAGCGATTGACGCACTCAGGCGCAGGCAGATGGAGGAGGTGGACAGGCCAGCAGTCATGCCACACACCCCGCCGAAACCATTGTATCCGCTGATTCTCAGCGCTGAAGAAGCCCGTATCCGCCGTCGGATCAGGCGGGCTATTCTGGACCAGCAGGCCATTCTTGACCAGAAAGCCCCGGAAACGGGCTGGGCACCTCTGGACCGGGAAACAACCATTGCAAAATGGCGGGAAAGCCTCACACCCTATCAGATACAGTTGCGCACCAGTTTTGAGTGCTATGTCACCGCCCGAAAAGAATGGAAACAGACCACAGAAAGCCGCTGGCAACGTATGACCGGACACGCCGGAAAACTGGAAAAAATCTGCCAGCGGCTTTTGCTCGAATTTCTAGAAGTCCTGCGTTTTGTCGTACAGGCATTGCTGCATGTTGTCGGACTGCGCTCTACACCGCCAGAACCCGTCCGGCCTGTTCTGACGGAGAACGACAGACCAGCCCTTGAAGATTTCCACAAACGGCATGATGCCGAATTTACCGCCATGGCTGATCAGGAAAAACTTGAGGTCTGGCTCTCATACCGCTTTGACAGGCTTGTGCGAGCCAGACAGGAGCGCATCCAGCAATGGGACAAGGCCCACCGACCTGAAAAAGAACAGGCAAGGCAGGAAATCTCCCGCCTTCGTTCAAAACTTGTCATTCTAAAAGGAGTGACGAGAAATATGCCTGCTCCTTCGTCCCAACCGGTTATCGAACATTAACGCGCAGCCAGTTTTTCACAGCCTCACGTGCGAACAAGCCTGTCTCAGCACATGGTCAGAGAGGTCAGTCTTTCCCTGATGAAAAGATCAACCATCATCCGCAGATGGCGCAGGTCACCCCGAAAGTGCTCCTGCAACAAGACTTCCTCGACACCATCAAAAGTGATCCACCTGCGATCCAGCCCCATCTCTGTCAGAATTGCTTCCGCCATCTGACGAGACAATCCAATAGCATGTTTTCTGTCTGGCGACGGCACATGCACAATCTGACACCTGGAGCGAAGAGGAAGCGGTACCCTCTCCAGCACATTGGCAGTCATGACCCAACGCACACGGGACAGATCGACCTCGGCATTCAGACAGATATCACGAAAAGTTCTGGCTTCACCGGGCTCAAGAAACTGGAGCAGTACATTCTTGATGCTACCATTTCGTCCCCCTTCTGGTGATTTGTCGATCTCATCGAGAATGATGCAGGGATTGGCAATCTCATGTCTGGCCATATAATCCACAATGACCGAGGGCTTCGGGTTCGAATAGGTCGGATGCGTACCCGTGAACGCCATTACATCGGACAGAGCCGCGACATTCATGGTCATGCAGGGATAACCCAGCATTTTATGCCAGACACGCGCCAGCGTTGATTTGCCACATCCCGGAGGCCCGACCAGCATTACGGGACGGAACGCGCCAGAGACCCCTAGCGACATGCGTGTCAGATCAGCCATTACCAAAGCATCGATTGCCGCCAACGCGTGGGGAAAACGCGATTGAAGAGCTAATAGATCAGACTGCACTGTGGTTGGCTGGTGTATCCTGACCGGAAAAGCCAGCTTACGGGCTTGTTCATAGGGATCTGCTCCCCCATGACGATCCGCACTGACCGCAGGAAAGCTATATCCCTTCTCCAGCAGACGAACATACCCGCCATCCGGGACACCTTCGGCTGACCGCAGGCTTTCATTTTCGTAGCGTTTTTCCCTCGCTGCCCGCATAAGAGCCGTGCGACGACGAAGAACTTCGGTCAGTGTGGGGTTAGGTTTATCCCTTGTTGAGTGGTTATCAGGCATACTGGCACCTTTCAGATAAATTGCCCAAACGTTCCCGCAGGAGCGTCTTATCCGAAGGCTTGCGTGATCTTGTTCACGCGGACTGAGATAATAACGGCATCAAAAAACAAAAATAAACTCTCAATACCTCCTTTACATGACATATTTTTTGAGAAAAATCAATTCTAAAATCGTTTAATAACCGTCTCCTCCAAAGCAAAATTTTAATGAATAATCATCTTACGGCAATTATCAGAAAGCCACTTTTGAGAGGACTGACCCGCCTGTCTGCTTCGCGGTCATCGAACAGACAGGCAGCTAGGGGGGGGAGCGGATAGTCGGTTATCGGCAAGCGATAACTGAAAGCAGCCATTCTTTGCACTCATATTCATGCCTGCTATTACGCTGGTCAGGCTGATCGTACCGATGCCGGAAATGGGATTTGCCAATGCGTGACAGCAGGCAACGCCGCCACGGCCTCCCTTATCTGCAGAACAACTTGAAGACACACGATTTTATGTGCTATACTCATTAAATCGTGTGTGAGTGGCGCTGTGACATACGACGACTTCATCGCTGAACTGAATAAGGCAGGGCTGACCGTCCGGCGCTTTGCGGATCTTATAGGTATGCAGCCGAACTCGGTTTCGAACAACAAGAAGAAGGGAGAGATACCGATACATCTTGCTGTTATCGCCAGCCTTCTCGCCGAGATGACACGCTGCGATATCGATTACAGTCCTATTTTTGAGCGCTTGGCACCCGGCAAGAAAAAGCCACGTGGCGCAGCGAAGTCCGGCAAATTTGCCGGCGACCCGCAAGGGCTGTTGGAGTTGGACAAATGATCCGCCGTTCAGCCTGTACCGCCTCAATATTCTTAATATGTTCCGCGATACGGATGCCTGTCCCATGAACTGCGAGGAGATGAAGCATGGCAGATAGCTTTGCCTCGCATTGGCGAGAGGCTCTCGCTCTCGATCGTCGGACGGCGCCGGAATTTTACACTTCCCCCTCCGATGTGGAGCCGGGACCGCATGCGGATGCGATCCGTTTCGCCTTGTCCGATCTCGGACTGGCGGCTGTCTTCTGCATCGAGGGCGTTCCGACGATCGGGTTTCTGAACGAACCGGATGTCTCGCTTGCCCAGATCGACGAACTGCATCGGGTTCTCTGGAACCAAGGCCTGATGAGCCTGCTGCTCGTCCTCAAAGAGGATGAGTTGGTCGCCTATTCTCTCGTCCAGCGGCCGTTCCAGCGTCAGGAAGGACAGCAAAACGATCCTCGGCTGATCACGACACTCTCACGGCTGTCCGATGCGTTGAAGCTACGGGAATTGATCGATTCCACGGAGTCGGGGCGGTTCTGGTTCGAAAACGACTCATTCTTTGATCCCGACGATCGCGTCGACAGCGTGCTGCTCTCGAACCTGCTGGAAGCCTTTCGCGACATGCGCGGCGATCTCGGTGGTGAGGCCGCGCAAGCGTTGCTGATGCAAACGATGTTCATCGCCTATCTCGAAGATCGCAAGATCATTAAGGAGTCGGTGTTTCGGGATGCCTCCGACAAGACATGCTCCAGTCTTGCGGAGATACTGGAGTCGGATTCCCCGATCCATTTCGAAACGCTCTTCATATGGCTGAAGGACGCCTTTAACGGCAACCTGTTCAATGCGCCCTGCGCTTTCGAGACAGGCGACGCGACGCCGCCGAAGCTGGCGGTACAGCATCTTCGGACTCTTGCGCGCTTCCGGCACGGGCGGGAGGAAATGGCATCTGGCCAGCTGCGCCTGTGGGGCTACGACTTCCGCTACATGTCGATCGGTCTCATCAGCGCGGTCTATGATCGCTTCCTGAAAGAGGAAGCCGAGAAGAAGAGCGCCGACGGGGCATTCTATACACCGATGTTCCTAGCGGATGTCGTCGTCAACCAGCTTTGGGACGATCTGTCCGACGAGCAGCGAGCGAAGGGCGTGTTCTGCGATCCAGCATGTGGGTCAGGAATTTTTCTCGTTCGGCTGTTCCAGCGCCTCGTTGCCCATCATTGCCGGATCAAGAAAAAGCCTCATGCCGCTTGGAATGAGTTGAAGTCCATCGCGCGGCGGCTGCATGGTGGGGACATCAATTCCTCCGCCGTGCGTGTGGCTGCATTTTCACTTTATATCGCGCTACTGGAACAATCGAATCCGCCCGACCTGCCGGCTCTCCTCAAAGCCGGGAAACTCCTGCCATCGCTCTACGGCGATACGCTGCTCCCAGCGTCTGATTTCTTCGCGATTGCGGATTTACCGAAATTCGATGCGGTCGTTGGCAATCCGCCTTGGAAGGGGCGGAGTGGTCAAGTCACGACCGCTCAAACTTGGGCAAAGTCCAATGGATATCCCAATCCTGCCAAGGATATAGCCTGGGGCTTCATCTGGAAGGCTTTGAGGGTCGTCAAGTCGGACGGCCTCGTCGCGTTTCTTCTGCCCGCGATGGGCGTCCTGCACAACACCTCGCAAGAGGCTCAGGATGCGCGGCGGCGGCTTCTTCGTGATGCGCGCGTGCGCCGGATCGTCAATCTGTCGGACCTTTGCTTCCAGTTGTTCGACGGTGCGCAGCGACCGACCGCGTTCGTTCTCTACGCGCCAGCGGCTAGCGACCAGCGCCCCTATCGCTTCGAATATTGGGTGCCGAAAGCCGATCTCAATCTGCGCCTCAAGCGCATGATGACCTTGTCGCGTGCGGATCGTCTTCGTTTCCGATCGGATCTGATGGGCGAGGACACGACACTATTCAAGCGTCGGCTTTGGACACGCGGCCCGGAGGAAACACTGCTTCAATATTTGCGGACAATTCCTTCACTGAACACCTTCATCAAGGAATATAAGGAGGTCCGGAAGGCTAAAGCCACGGTCGATCGAAAGACTGACTGGATCATCGGGCAAGGCTTCAAGCCTGCTCAGGAAGATCGGCTGAACGATCCCGTGTACGACACCACCACGGCGGAAATCGTTACCCGCTTTCCATATTTGAACGCCCGTGCTTTTAGGCCGGTAGCTCTTCCGACGATCGGGAGCAGTTCTTGGTCTACAGCAACTGTACATCGCGCTGGGTTTGCCGAGGGATTCGTTGGCCCACACATTCTGATCCCACAAGGTGTCGAACGCTCAATAGGGCGCGTCCGTGCGGCGTATTCTGAGCAGAACCTGGTATTCCAGGATTCCATCCAGGCAATCGCTTTCCCCAAGGCGGAAAAGCGATCAGCGAAAGTCCTGACGGCCGTTCTCAACAGCAGTCTGGCGGCCTGGGTCTATTTCCACGATACGGCAAATCTCGGCGCCGACCGTGCCAAGGTTCATCAGGGCGAATTGCTCAAGCTACCATTCGATACGCCGGAAAATATGCCCGATCCCGCGAGAGCGGTGATCGCAGAGGAGAAAATTGTCCAACTCATTGATCGGGAAATTGCGAAGGCTGACGAATTGCTTTCGGTGCAGTCAGACCCCCTCAATGAAATCGATCAGTTGGTCTTCGATTACTACGGTCTGGACGCGCATGAGACCGCTTTGGTCGATGACACATTCCGTTATGTCATTCCGGCGATGCAACCACGGCGCAGCGCCGGGTTGCAAAAGATCTGGGCTAACAGCAAACACGAACACCGTGCCGATTATGCCTCCACGCTGTGCGACGCCCTCGCGCCCTGTTTCCGGCAACCTATCCAGGCATCGCTCGCCGCGAAGTCTGGTGACGTCGCGATCCTAAAACTGACGATCCACGCCACTAGCGATGGATACACGGAGGAAGCCTTCCCCGATGTGGGGCAATTCCTTCAGTTAATTCAGGCACATCTGCCGGTGCGGTTGCCTGGAAACGTGCAGGTGGTGCCGGACCTTCGCTTCGTGATCGGAAGCGACATGTATCTGGTCAAGCCAATGCAACTCCGGCATTGGATGAGATCGACAGCATTGGCGGATGCGGAGCAGATTGCGGCTGAGTTCACAGCCGCCATTGCTCGTCACGGCCGGACCGGTGGTGATTATGCTGGCCGGTAGTCTGGATGAGTGGCTCCCCCATTTTCGAGGTCTTGAAGAGCGCATGGCCGATGCGGTCGAAGCCGCCTGGCCCATCTGTATAGCGCCGCTTCAATCGAAAAAGAATGCGATGACGCACGAGGATCACATCACTGAGCACCTCGTGCAAGCACTGATCCGAACGAAGCGGGTGCCGGGGCGGATCATCTATCAGTATACGTTGCTCGCGGAAGATGCAGGTGGCAATGTGTCGGCGCCGAGCAATATCGACTTCGTCTTAACCGTTGGGGATGACGAGGACGTCTATCTGGCCTGCGAATGCAAGCGGCTGAATGTCCCGTACAAGACAGGCGTGCGCGGACTGGTCAGCGAATATGTCGATGAAGGCCTGATGCGGTTCGTGACCGGCCAGTATTCCAGTGGCCTGCCGTTAGCGATGATGCTGGGTTACGTGATGAATGCGAAAACGGATATAGCGCGGCGTGGCGTTGGAAGGATTATGGCGCTGCGTTCGACTGCGATAGGCCTCCAGTCCGAACGCGATGCTGCTGTCGCCAGCGGTCGGCCGCTCCGCTTTCATACAACACACGCTTGCATGTCAGGGCATATTATCGAAGTGGCCCATATTTTGCTGGCATGGCGGTAGATTGATATCATCGGATACGATGAAGATGAAACCAGTGACGGAACTGTCACGTTCGATAGGTCCGCACCCTTCACGAGCAATCGCCGTTCTCGGCGATTGTTTGTGCCTGACTGAATCCTTCGCAAACGCGAATTAAAACCTACTAATCCCGTTCCCTGCTCCATTGGCTTTGCCAAAGCTCTGAACATTGAGTGACGGAAGCCGCCCAAAGCGGGAATTAGAGGGCTATGGAGTAGGTGTAGTTCTCATCGATATCCCGCATGAACCGCCTGATGAAATTCGAACCTCGACCGAGTAGGACGTGTACGCAAGTGCGTAATCCGCAGTTACCAGCAGAGCGTTGAATGTTTCAATGTCGGCTTTCGGGAAATTCTCCCAACCGCCTAT
>NZ_JBDOBO010000077.1:0-10052 GCF_047723935.1 Gluconobacter sp. | reverse complement strand
CGTCGGCGGTCGATCTGTGCCGCAGGCACGGGATCAGCGATGCGACGTTCTACACATGGCGGTCGAAATACGGCGGCATGGAAGTATCGGAGGCGCGGCGGCTCAAGGCTCTGGAAGAAGAGAACGCGAAGCTGAAGCGGCTTCTGGCGGAGAGCGTGATTGTAAGGGGACACTTAGTTCTGCACCACGGAGAGTCCGGGATTATGTGGGACGACCGGGGATGTCATGGGATGGAAACGCGCGGACGACCGGGATAAAATCAAGACAGAAAAGTTACCCACAGGAAGACGGGAAATTTCTCGTGGTTTTGCACCAAAATAGATTTGGATGTTTTTGGACAGTAGGTATTGCACTTCTCGCGCAGGGCGTGGAGCGAATATCAGGTCGCTCTTAATCGCCGCTTAGGGCTGTCTATCTCTATCATCGCACCGTCGCATGGGAAACTTGGGAAAAAATCTTCAAATTTGTTTTCTTGAATAGATTTTGGAATAGATGCCTGCATGTTCTTAACAGACGCGTCTGAAAATTCGCATTTATCATAGTCAAGAGCGCGAGCAGAATACGTTTTATAAGGTAATAGTTTGAGAAGATTGATAGCTTGCTCTATTTCTCGCACAACATATGTCATTTGCGATCCAGTTGCGATCCACCACTCGAACATATCTTCTTGTGAGATATCCCCTGGAACTAAATTTCTATTCACCCACGCCTTGGGGCATTTTCCTACTGCAGAGAATTCATCAGATTTACTGAGCATCCAAGGCCAGAGAAATCCCGAATTACGCAAATGGTCTCTAACAAATAATCTTTTATATTTTGGGCTCCCATCAGAAATAGTTAACCACAAAACCTCATCTATTCGTTCTCTATATTCAGGAACGCATCCAAATTTCATTCTTTCGTTTGAAACAGCCTTATCAAAGCAGGATTGCGAGGGCGAAAACGCATGCCTGTCCTCTATTTTGAATGGGGTCGGATGGCGAGGAGGAAGCGATGATCCTGCGATAAATGTGGTTGAATTAGACGGCATTAGCGGGCTCCTATGGTTCCCATGCGCCAGACGACGCGGCCTACGACGACGATGGGGCTTGCGCCCTGCTCGAAGAGCTGGCGGGCGCGGTCGGCGCTGATCTGTTCATCGCGGTATTGAGAATTGTCGCTGGAAACGACCAGATCACCGGACATATTCCAAGATAAGCGCTTGATGAGCAGATCAGTATCGCGGCGCATTACATAGACTGATCCAGTTATGACTGCATGGTCCCCGGTATCCACAAAGACGATATCGCCGTCTGACAGTGTTGGATACATGCTGTCACCGCGCACTGTAACAGCCACTAGATTAGACAAGCGTGATAATACCTGTGAAGGCAGGCTCATGCGCCCGATTTCTATTGTGGCGAAGTTCTCGACATTCGGAGCCAGCGCGCCTGGTCCGGCGCTGACTTCTCCTTCAAAAAGAGGAATCGAGATCTGATCACCGGAGCTTTGAGCAGGAACTGGCTGTTTTTCGACCACATTGCCGCCGAAGAGTAGCCATTGCAGAGAGACGCCGCAGGCAGATGCGAGACGGTTGGCTGTCCCGATTTTCATCTCGCGACCATTTAGATAATTACTCAGCGCGCTCGATGATATGCCTGAAGAGGCCACAATTCTGGAGTAGCCACCGCCACGTTCGACGGCTTCCTTGAGGCGCTCCACCACAAAATCTGGTTCCAAGTTGGGATTTCTTTCTTGGAACTCCTTAATCATGGCGAATGACACTCAGTTAAGCCATTATTGTGGTTATATTTTTTCGCTTTATCCACAAAATACCCACAACATTTAACTTGGAACTCCACATTTGGGGTTTCTTGTTCTCGTTTGTGGTGTATTCTCACCGGCAGAACTTCCAGAAACGAACGACCGGCAGAAATGACGGTCTTGGGGGTTGAGAAAAGGGCGGCTGGCACCGCCCCGGTTTGAGGAGCGTCACTATGACACAAACACATCGAAAAGGCATGCACGCCGAAGAGATCAAGGCGGCGCTGAAAATGCGCTTTGGCTCGCTGGCGGCGTTTGCCGTGCAACTCGGTCGGAATGAAGGTGCGGTGATGCGTGTCGAAACGCTGGAGCGAGATCTGAAGGCGACGCTCCAGCGCATTGAGACGTCGCTGGCTGTGGTCAGTGAGGGTGGCAGGAAAACCGAGCAGATGGTGGCCGTGATTGTGCGGGGTCACATGGAGCGAAAACTATGAGTGTTTCTGAGACAATTGTGGGTGACCGGCGCAGGAGTGTGCTGGAAAGTCTGTCCGAGATGAGCAGTTGCATGCTCAACGAGGATGTGCTGCTGCGGGCCGTTCTGGAGAGTGGTCGTCATACGGATCATGACACCTTGCGTGACGATCTGGTGTTTCTGGAAAGGCGTAGCTGCCTGCGGATCGAGAAGTTGATGAAATCCGACGGTGATCTGTGGAAAGTTGTCTTGACGCCGACAGGGCAGCGCGTCGCGCGGGGCGAGCAGATTGTCTCCGGTGTGGCGCAGGCGCTGGCGAGCTGATCCTATGCAACGTCCCTCTTCCATTGATAAGCTGCCGTCTGAAATCCGCGAGCTGATTCTGCGGCTGCGCAATGAAAAAGGCTTCACGTTTGACCAGATCATGACCAAGCTGACAGAGCTTGAGGTCGTGCATATCAGTCGGTCATCCGTGGGTCGATGGGTGAAGAGGCAGGCTCCGATCGCGGAACGTCTCCGACGATCCCGCGAGATAACTGAGGCGATTTTTCGTGAGACGGGCAAGGAGCCTGCATCCAAGACGGCGCAGCTGAATATCGAACTGATGCACTCCATGGTGTTCGATCTTTTCACTGTCAGCGAAGATGGTGATCCGGCTGCGATTGAAGGGCTGAAAAACAGCCCGTCCGATATGGAAAAGCTGGCGAGAACCGTGTCGCATCTCGTGAGCGCAGCCAAGGGTGATGCCGAATATCAGAAGCGTATCCGTGAGGAAATCGAACGCAGCATCCGAGAGGAAACGGCGGCAGGGATTGCTGAGACCGCAAAAGAGCGGGGCTGGGACAACGAGACAATCGATGCGGTCAAAGCGCGCATTCTCGGGATTAGGAAGTGAGCGACGCTTTCGATCCTGTCCGTGATCCGCTCTTGCCTTATCAGCAGCGGGTTATTCAGGAGGTGCTGTCGCATAACGTGACGGTCATCGAAAAATCGCGGCGTATCGGCATCTCATGGGTTCTGGCGTGGGTCGCCGTCATCACCGCTGCTGCCCATCGCCTCCAGCGCCGCCGCATCGCCCAGCATGAACGCCAGCGCGTTGGCCTGCTCCAGCGCCGCCGTCATCTGGTCGGTCGGCAGTTTCATCTTCCGGATTGTCGTCTCCAGATCCTCGAAACTGTCAGACGTCTGCACGGCCTTGCGGATCGGCGCGCTCATCGCAGACAGAGCCTGCTCGATCTCACCGCCGACACGCTGCCCCAGCATGTCGAGGATCGCGCTTTTGCCAACGCGCTGCGCGTGACGTTCCAGAATTTCACCAAGGTTCAGGCCGACATGCGTGGAGGCAGGCGGAACGACAGGCGCTGACTTCCCGGCACCCTGATCCGCCTCTGCTTCCTGACCCGGCTCCACGTCGCTCTGCACGGACGGCGGTGTCGCACGCCCTGGCAGCGTCTGCGCCGGACGCTGCTCACCCGGTAGCGCATGAGACGGCTGAACAGGCGTCGGCTGCGCCGTGACGCCGATCGTGTCATCGCCCTCCTCGGGTTGGCGATCTTCTTTTTGAGGCCATGCGTCGATCCCTGCCACGGATTGGTCTCTGCATAACCAACCTGTTCGGCCCATTTCCAGAAGGTGTTCATGGTGGACAGGTGACTGGCTACCACACGCGGACCGATGCCGGGCAATGCTTCCAGCCATTCCCTGAAATGACCGACTACCTTCTTGTCTATGGTTTCAATGGCAATGGTGCGGACAAAGCCTTCCGGGTCAGAGGTCTTGCTACCCTGAGACTCTGCAAGATACTGACCAAGGCGAGAGAAGCCCCGGTGGTGTCTGTCTATGAGCTCCTGAGTGACGTTCCCTTCAAGCTGAGGAAGCCAGCGATCCAGAAGGATGCTCAGGGGTGTGGTCAGACCGAATGCTATGTCATGCGCTTGGTGATACGCCTCATCAGCCATTCGCTGGCCTTTGGAGCCCGGATACTGTGCTGCGATCCGATTGGCTGCCTGAGCAAGCGCCTCATTCACGATATCAGCCCCAAAATCACGAGAGGAAAAGCTCTCACTGACGACGATACCTTCTGACGGGTCATCATTCAGATACTCGGGTGTCCGGTAGTCATCAGCACCAGCAAGGTCTTTGCGGGCCTTCAGAGCCTGTTCGAGTATCTGTGTCTGGAGGCTGCTGCCCAGTGAGGGAGACCAAGAGCCTTGAAGCGGAGGCAGATTGTGGGCAGACAGAGCCTGATTGATGGCCTCCCTCATAGCTGAGAGGGCTGCGTCACGCCTCCGGAGGGCTTCCCGATAGTCCTTGGTCTCAAGAGACTTCACAATGTCTCTGCGGGTTCCGTTGCGGGCTCCTGTGACTCGGCCAGTATCGGCCCAACGATCTTTTGGAATGATGAGGCGAGCATAATAGACGCTGCCCCGCTTGGTCATACCCTGCATGTCACCTTCGGCCTCTGGCAGCGAAGCTGCTTTTGAATGGCGCTTTGGTGTGACGCTAGAGGTATGACGCACGGCTACAGGGCTGTGACGCTTTTCTTTGCAAGTCATTGATTTTCAAGGGGTATTTTTCACTGGTGCGAACTGCGGGACTCGAACCCGGGCCAACCCGCAGTGACACGTTTCTAACTCCTTGAAACAGCAAAAAGAATGCGACGTGCTGTCTTCCGGTTAGTGTCTGAGTTCCCAGAATTGGTTAAACAGTCTGGGAACTTGATGGGGTCATATTTAACCTGTTTATGCCGGTGAATCCAGTTCTCTTTCCCCGAATGGTCTATTGATGATTGCCATGACTTCGGGGGCAGAAAATATCCGGTTTCTGGCATATCCGGTACGTTCCACCAGAATGCCAGCGGCCTGTAACTGTTCCAGCGCAGTCTTGGTTGCAGGAGCAGAAATGTCTAGAATTTTCCCAAGTCGTGTCGCTGTAATGACAGGACAATCAACCAGAACATCCAGTGCTCTCAGCGCTGCGGAGTTCTTTCTGTAGGAGCGTCTGCCCAGCCATTCCGCTTTCAGCGTCTCGGTTGCACTCCTGACAGCTTTGAATTCCTGCACGGTCCCAATAATTGCTTGTGACATGAAGGCAATCAGGGGGAGCCAGTTCAGTTTCTGCTGCGCCTGTTTCAGCGCGTCGTAATAGTCCTGTTTGTACGCTTCAATGTAGGAAGAGAGATAGAGAGGTGGCTCTTGTTCCGCTGCCAGCATCATCGGGATCAGAAGCCTGCCAACCCGCCCATTGCCGTCCCTGAATGGGTGGACAGCTTCAAAGTGGGCATGGGCGATAGCAATCCGCGTGATGAGTGACTGCGTCATCATCTGCATGCCATCCCCCGCCATATAATCGAGCGTGTCTTGAAGACACTGGGGCACCCGGTCAGGCGGGGGTGGGTTGTAGATGGAGTAGGCGATGTTATGTCTGCTGCCACCAATCCAGACAACGGTCGTTCGTAATGCTCCGGGAGTGCCGATATAGGATGAGTCATGTTTCATGACTTCCCGATGCAGTGCCAGCACGGTGTCGAGTGTGAAAACGCTCCTGCCGGATGCAGCGGCCAGAGGCAGGAATTTTTCAAGGGCCAGCGCATAGTCCCTGACCTGGCGTGTTTCCTGCGTGGCCTGTTCATCGTCTTCGTCAACGATCAGCAGTTCATCAAGGGTGCTGTGGGTGCCTTCCATCGCGGAACTGCTGACGGCCTCCCTGCTGCGGAGGGTTCTGCTAATGAGATAGGGATCAGTTGACGCCCGTGCCCATTCTGCAATTTGCCCCAGAGAAGCCATCGCCTGGGAGTGCAGGGCTGTGATGTCGTCCAGATATACCCCACTTTCAGGTGGAGCAGGTGGGACAACGCCATAATGGCTCTCATAAGGGGGAGGCAGGCGGGTCAGACACTCTCTGATGCCCCCCATTAAATCCTGACGGTTCATGGCGAAAACCTTCAACATGGGAGGGTAGAATGATCCATATTTAAGGTTTTTATCACAAGCTTAATTTTATGGCTATCGCCGCGTGCTTTATTTAAGCTTTCTGTCAAAGATGAAGGCAGGATGGTGCCATGCATTATATTGGTTGGGCATGTGGAATAAGCAGAGAATGAACTATATGGTTACTGGAAAGCGCCGGGGTTGAGTTCTTGCCGAACCTCAGGGGCATGCTGTTCCATATCTGACATAAGTGCTGGGTGTTCATTGCTATTGAGCCTGATGCCCGGCCCCAGACTGCCTTCCTCACCAATAAAGAGGATTCCTGCCGCCTCCAGTGTATGCCGGATCGCTTTGAGCGTTCTGTGATGGGGCGAGCGTGTGCCGGTCTCAAAATCAGCTAGTGTTCTAGAACCCACCTCAGCCAGCTGCGCCAGGTCTTTCTGGGAAAGGCCAAGCATGGCGCGGGCAGCACGACACTGCGAAGCCAGCAGAATGGACATGAAAACGAACCTTTGGAAAATACGGTGGCACCTTCGTATTTACTACCATGCTGCGCAAAAATGGCAATTTGAGTGAGAAAGTCAGGGTAAATTCCATTCCGGATTTTGAGGGATACACTTCAATAATATACATAAATAATATCGCATGGAACCAAATATGTTTACATAAAACGACGATAATGATAGATGACGCTCTCAGGCATGCAGTTCAGGTGTGCCTGTTGGGTCATTGTCGAAAGCAGCCATATGGCACGTTATGGATATGCAAGGGTTTCAACTGAC
The DNA here is from genome assembly GCF_047723935.1 of Gluconobacter sp. Lineage (NCBI taxonomy): Bacteria > Pseudomonadati > Pseudomonadota > Alphaproteobacteria > Acetobacterales > Acetobacteraceae > Gluconobacter > Gluconobacter sp. The sequence continues at coordinate 3,126 of NZ_JBDOBO010000077.1, read as the reverse complement.
GCACAGGTGAATGATCCCCAGATTTTCGCGCTTCAGAGTGAAGGGGTGGAAACAATTGTCACAGAGGTGATTTCAGGCTCCGTCCCAGCCCGTGTCCGTCCTCAGCTTTCGGAGCTTCTGGGCAAACTGAAACGGGGTGATAGCCTTGTGATTGCACGGCTTGACCGCCTTGGACGGGATACTGTGGATGTCCTGAATCTGCTGAGGATGCTGGATGAAGAGGGTATTCGGGTGCGGATACTGAATATCGGCGCAGAGACCGGTACCCCCAATGGCCGCATGTTCTTAACAATTCTCATGGCGATTGCAGAATTTGAACGTGAACTGATCCGGGAGCGAACACGTGCCGGGCTCGCTGCAATCCGGGCATCGGGAAAAAAGCTCGGTCGTCCAGACTGTCTGACAAAGCGACAGCAGGGCCATATTCGTGATTTATCGGAAAATGGCATGTCTCTGCGGGAAATCGCTGCAATTTTCAAAGTCAGTAAATCAACAGTCCATCGTGTTGTCAGGATAGCTCAATAGTGAGTGAAGGCCTGACTTCCGGACGATAGAATAAATTTGGACGGTCAGCATGTTTTCCTATAGATCGTTATCCGTCTGGCTTTGAAAAGGTGACCTACTTCTTGTCCGAAGGCGTTATAATTGTGCGTTTTTGACTGTCATAAGTCTTCATTCCCTTTTTCCATTTGTGATGTTGCCACGCGCCATACGAACATCCTGCGATTGCACCCATTACGGAATGACCAGAGCACACGAAGTGGCCTGCCACAGCCCCGGCTGCGCCATCAGCAATACATCCGTGAGGACGGGCTGGTGCTGTCGTTTGCCTGCTTGTCTGTGCCTGAACAGGCGATGTAGCAGACATAGCAAGAAGCAAGCCCACTAAAAGGGATTGTTGTTTTGGCACAGGTTTAGCCTTCATAGTGTTTGAGGTCTTCTATGGCTTTATAAACTCCGCTGAATGCGTCTTTGTATGCGTTTTAAACATTGGCTTTCTGGATTTTTTCCAATGTTTCGTAGACGATGGTTTGATATTTACTGAGTTGGATGATCTGGCTGGTAAAGGCATGGATCAAGCCGATGCCTAACATGCCGAGGAAAAAGAAACCGCAGACATAGCTGACAAGCTCTTTGTTTGAAGCAAAATAAAATCCTTCAGATAACGGCATAACAATAATCGCAACAATTATGATCGCAGCGAAATATATTGCGCTCACCTTGAGAAAGTCCATCCATATGCTACTGAAAGATGACATGAAGTTCTTCTTGTCGAAGAATGAAACATCTCCCGTAGTATCATTCTTTATTGCCAGATAATTTCCTGTTTTGGCACCTTTTGGTGCGCCCCATATGATTGTTGCCTGCTGACCTTCCCGACATGAGAAGTTATTCAGGTAGATTTCTGTTTCCCGGCCATCAGGAGAGACGATCCAGAATTTTTGATGGTTCTGGGTTTGGGTGTTGACCGCAGGAGGATTGATGAACCCACCGTATTTTGGGTGGATGTAGCCGCCACCGCCCGATGTGGTTACGGTTGTGGTTGACCATTTCCGCACACTGGAAATTTCACCGGATAAAGTGCAGAACCAATAGGTGTTACCGTCAATATCAATATCCATATCCATGGGTCTTATCCATAAAGCATGGTGTGGGTTTCATGCTTATCCAGCGTTATATGAGCGGAGCATGAACCATCAGATATTTCGATATGCATGTAATCATCATCTTTTTGTGGAATTGATGTTACCAAATTGTCTTTTGTATCTCTTGATGTAGAAGTGTAAGTATATACTCCAATTTTAAATCTATATTTTGAGTATTTGTTTTCAAAAGTGAATATTCCACATCTATCTTCTGTTTTTATATGTTGATATTCTGGATGATATTTTGAACCTACATTTATGGACTGGTCTATTTCTGTTACATTTCCGTAAATAGTAACGATATCTTTGGCACGCGCGTACGCTTTGAGTGGTTTGGGGTTGGACTCTGAAACGTCAGCAAAGGTGCTTCGCATCCCGCTATTAAAAACTCCGAGATAGAGAAGAGCACATATCCAATAAAGCAATGTGCCACCAAAAATGGCAATCAATGTCTTCATGTAACTTTACCTTCTGGGCGTATGCTGAGAGATAGGAGGCGGGCCTTATCAAGGCGAGCATGTAACCATGCCTGGCAGAAACGGGTTGGTTTCAAGAACAGCTATGGTTGCACTACAAGTCTCGGAAAATGATCGAACCGTAGTCAGAATCCGTCGTTTTTGGGACGGAAGGCTTCCGAAGAGCGAAGGGAGTAAAATGGTGTCCCAAAAACGTGTCCCGTTTACATAAGGAGACACAAACGATGGCGCGTTATGGTTATGCTCGCATTTCCACCGATGAACAGAGTCATGATCCTCAGCTTCTTGAGTTGAAAAGGGAGGGGCTTGAGGAGATCATCACCGATACTGTTTCAGGTCGGATTCCTGCGATGGAGCGTCCTGGAATGTCTGTTCTACTGAACCGGCTGGGGCAGGGGGATAGTATGGTGGTGGCACGTTTGGATCGGCTTGGACGTGATACCGTCGATGTCATGGGGCTGGTACGAAGCCTTACAGAAAACGGCGTTCGTGTGCGGATACTGAATATTGGGATTGAGACGGGTACGCCCAATGGTCAGTTATTTTTGACCATCCTTGCAGGCTTTGCCCAGTTTGAGCGGGAGATTATCCGGGAGCGGACGCGAGCGGGCTTGGAAGCCGCGCGTCAGGCCGGAAAGCGACTGGGGAGGTGCCCTATCCTGACGTCCCGTCAAAAAAAGCATGTCTGTGAGTTGAGGCAGGCCGGGAGGTCACTGGCAGAAATTGCAAAAATTTTTCGGGTCAGTCGGAGCACGATCTGGCGCACGGTCCAGTGCGGGCGATAGCGTGTCAAAAAGCAGGTTTTAGGGACAGTGGTGCCGTAGTCAGTTCGATGTGGCTTGACAAGCTTCCAGAAACGACCGTTTTTCGGACACTAAACGTTGTTGAGAGCATGTCGGTTGCGTTGGGGGTGATTGTTTAATGTCGGCTCACGCCTCTTCCTGGACATATAGGCGGTTGGGAGAATTTCCCGAAAGCCGACATTGAAACATTCAACGCTCTGC
>NZ_JBDOBO010000076.1:0-10129 GCF_047723935.1 Gluconobacter sp. | reverse complement strand
ACCGCCATTCCTGCAGATCGAGGGCGGGACTCCGGAATCCGAGTACGGACCTGTTGTGGATCAGGCTGTTAAGTCAGCGTTGGCCCGCAAGGAAAACGTCCTGTTCATCGTCAGGCTTCTGGTTCCGCTCCAGTCTGATCCGGCAGCGCAGGCCAAGGCCATGACGGAGGCTACACAAACGGATTTGGAACCAGTCGCCCACAGAATCAGCACGGCGGGCGCCCAGCCTATCCAGATCGAGATGCATGCTCTCACCGATCCATCGGTCCAGCATCCGCTGATCCGTGTGGACGTACGCTGACCAGCCACCACGGAAACATACCATTATGCCAAGTGCAGCCTGCGCCGTTCTGACCCATAATGCCGCTCCTCTCCTGAAGGAGTGGCTGCTATGGCATCTGGCACTCGGGTTCGAGCGCATTCTCGTGCTCGATGCGGGCTCCACAGACAATACGCAGGCCATCGCCCTCACCGCAGAACATATCGGCCCGGTTGAATTTCATGAATTCGCCAGAACGGATGACCTCTCTCCTCATGAGCTTCGTCAGGTTCTGACAGCCGAAGCCGTTCGTCTGGTGGGGCGGGAACAGGATTGGCTGCTGGTTCTGGACGTTGATGAATTCCTCGATCCGGACACAACGCTGGACAATCTCCTTATAACGGCAGGAGATGCTAATGCGATTGCCATTAACTGGTGCGTTTACGGCAAACCTCTCGAGCCAGTCCCGGCCGGATCTGTGATTCAGGCATCTTCCTACCGCAGTGCTTCCACCTTTCCTGACAATGGAATGGCCCGGCTATTTGCACAGACAGAAAATCTCCCGGTCCTGATGGACGTTCTGTCTCCGGATTTCTCTCCCCAACGCATTGTCCACCCAGATGGCACACCAGTCGATCAGGCTGGCCCAGGTCTCCATGTCTCGTGGGAAGGAGCGCGCATTCTTCATTATGTCTGGGCGGGAGACCCGGACATGCCCCCTCACCTTGCCGAACATTATTTCTGCCGGGATGAGGAAGATCTCTCTCCGAGACGGAGACTGCCTGATGTGTCCGTGATCCGGCATGACTTTATGGATGCACAAGCCTATCGAGGGCTGGCAGACCTTCTGGATCGGCTGCACCAAGATCCTTCCATGGCCTTACCCGCGCTTTTGGATGCAGGAAGTTCCATGCCGGACCATGGCCAGCATGAGCGATTTTCTTTTCATCGTGTCCGGCCATCCGCAAGAGAACGTCTTCTTCTGACACCTCAGACGGCTCCTCTGCCAACACGCACACGGGCTGGTTTTATTCGGGACGGAGCAGGCAATTTTCTGCTCGTCGGTGAAGATGGATTTCCCGGATTATCAAACGATCAGAACATACAAACGACGGAAAAACTGGCCGCCATCTATCAAGACAGCCATCCTGAAATTCTCATGCTCGCGTCTTTAAACGGACATCCTGTTCAACTGGCGAACCAGTCTCTTCTCCGCCCCGTCCTGAAAATACGTTGGATTGACGCCAATACATTTGTTTTCGAGGATGAGAGCAGCCTTGCCGACACGTTGTTTCACTTCGTGGTCGCCGACGAGAAGATTTCTCTGGATCTCCCGCCCCTTCCAGCCACCGACACATCGGAAGGCCTTTCTTTCAATGGGTTCTGTGCCTGGTTTATTCGCCACCCCAAGTGCGCACTGCGAGATGTAGCACGCGTCATCGCTCTACTCTCTGAAAAAGGGCGGAGCGATCTGGAAAACGTTGCACCAGAATTACAAACGTTCCTCTGATTTCTAGAGGATACGGGACAGAACAAGACCGGCCAATAGGCCCAGAGCCAGCAGAATCAGGCCGTTCCGCAAGCGAACTCCCAAGGGTGCCCCAACCGGAATAGCGGCCATGGACGTCGCACTCTCCCGTAGTGCCACAATTTCTTCTTGCTGCGCACGCTCCTCCTCCTGCCGCTGCCACACACGACCGCTCATCTTGCGAATATAGTGCCCCGCATCCGCAGGCGTCGTTGCAGAATGATCCACCAGCCGTTCCGCCAGTGTCCGATTAGCAGTATGTCCGACGCCCAGAACACGGTGCGCCACACAGTTGGAGAGCGCTTCCAACACGAGCGGATGCTCGAACACCGCGAAATCAGAAGCATCTCCACCGCCACGGATCAGGACAATAATGTCTTCCCGACACGTACCGATGGCATCGGCAATGCGGTGTGGATCCGTCATGGCCACGGGGAGTGCTCGAATACGCTCCGAACGCCACCCGCCCCCCAGTGCCTGAAGAAAATCTTCCGAAACCAGTGCATTGGAAGATGCAGAATGAATCAGAAGCAGTCTGGCGTCCCGGCGCTCGGGATAGGGCTGAAACTGCCAGTTTAGCCCTCTCAGAACATCCAGCAGGGATCGTTCTGCCCGATCCACTTTCTGACGACCGGGATCATGCGGCTCAACGGTGAGCACTTCAAACCGCAGGGCAACCTGCCCGCGCAGATGACGAGCGCGCAGAAAACCTGTCACTCGCACATGATCTCCAGCCCGCACATCTGCCGCTGCGAGAACCAGTTTGGTTGCTTCCAGAGAGATGGACGTTCCAAGCTGCGGGTCGATCAGAGGAAGCTGATAATATTTCTTGTACGCGTTAGGCGCGACATCGCCCAGTTGCCCCTCTACCGCGAGAGGAAAACTCCATTCTTCAAACCGTCCGCAGATCTCATCCAGCCGGGCCGTGAACAGATCCTGAACCTGAAGCGGCGACAGGACTGGCATGGCAGCCATATCATTGGCTGAAGAATCAGTTCGGGTGCGTCTCGGAAAAGCGTCCATGCCGCACCATATGGAGTAAGAACAGATGTTCTCACAGAGGGTGCAGCAGCCCTCACAGCATTTTTTTATGTATTTTCAGAAGGTTGGTCCGTCTTGACCGGTTCTGCTCCTCAGGATCTTCTCCTCCGACTTCAGAAATCCCGTTTCCGGGCCCGGTTTCATCTGGATGAGCAGGCGCGCCTTTATCTGGAAAATCGTGGGCTGGATGCTGTCATGGAACATGGCACAGCCTTCATCCGGGATCGTCTGGCACCTGCATGGCCGGCGCAGGACGGAAAGCAGACGCCGATGCGAGGGCATCCGGTCTTCATCGCACAGCATGCAACGGGATCATGCTGCCGGGGATGTCTGGCGAAGTGGCATGGAATTCCCGCAGGAAAGCCTCTGTCTCGTGACGATCAAGACGCCATTCTAGATGTACTGCGCGCATGGATCCTGAAAGATATGGGGACGGATGTTCCCCACAAACCTGCTCAGGGCGTGCTGTTTTGAATCTTTTTCCCTCGTGGCAGAAAACGCTCTGCCAACAGGATGACAACAATCGCAAAAGCGCCCATTTCGATTTGTGAACGGGTCTCAGCCTGAATCATCATGGCAATGATTGCCAGACCAATCAGCGCAAGCGCCACATAGGCCCCAAATGCTTTCTGAGGCATCAGCTTCAACCGTCCCAGAACAAGCAGGGCGTTGTTGAAAAGCATGAACCCGCCTGTGAGGCTGACAAGAACAGCAAAAATGACGCCCGGCGACAGAACGGCCGTTACCGCAACCAGAATGGCACTTCCAACACTGGCGAGAAGCGCGCGCCGGGGAAGCTGCGTTTTAGGCTCAACCGCCAGAAAGACTGCAGGAGCATCTCCCTGTTCAGCCAGTTCGAACAGGATGCGTGAGGTGACGTAAATGCCAGAGTTCAGGCTGGAAAGCGCCGCTACGAGAATGACAATGCCCATTGCCAACCCGGCGAAAGGCACATGAAACCGGTTCAGAACCAACAAAAATGGTGACTGCCCGGGTACGATGTCACTCCAGGGCACCAGACACAGAATCATCGAGATCGTCACAAGGTAAAAGCCACCAATACGAAGAGGAATGGTCCGTGTTGCGCGGGCAATGTTCACTTCCGTGTTGTCGGACTCAACCGCTGCCACAGTCGCAATTTCACTCCCACCCATCGAGAAAAGCACTGTTGGAATAACGGCGAGAAGCGCCATTAAGCCGTGAGGCATAATACCGCCATGCGCAAACAGGTTTTCCTGCACGGGAATGGAATGCGCCCCGAACGCCCAGATACCAATTCCGATGAAAAGCACGATGGCAGCCACCTTGATGGCTGAAAACCAGTACTCGAACTCACCGTACCCTTTGACAGACAACAGATTGATGGCGGTCATCACGCCCAGAATAAGGAGTTCCAGAACGGCATAGGGAACCGGGATATAAGCCGCGAGCATGGATGTTACGGCGATGGCCTCAACACCAATCACCGTTACCCATGTCAGCCAGTAGGTCCAGCCTGCGACGAAACCGAAGCGATCCCCAAGAGCATGGCGGATCTGTCCGAGAAATGACGCACGCCCTGGTGTCTGTGAAGCAAGGTCTCGCATCATGCCGTTCACAAGCCAGACCAGAAGTCCCGCCAGAACGTATGACACGATGACGGCCGGCCCACCCATCGACAGTGCAGCCGAGCAGCCGATGAAAAACCCAGCACCAATCACCCCGCCCAAGGCAATCATGACAACATGTCTCGTCCGGAGACTTTGGGCGAGTTGATCCGTCTGGGTCATGAAGTGTCCTTGTCCGTGGTCTGTCAGACTGGAAGATCCCGGTTATCTGCCAGGGTTTCCATGGTCATGTATGAGGTGATGGCATCCAGCTCGACCTTGCTAATGATCTGCTGATAGACACGGTCGAAATCGTTCATGTCGCATGCCACGACCTTGAGAAGATAATCATACTCACCGGCAATCCTGTAAAAATCAACGATGTTTGGGATCGAAACGACCACTTTGCGGAACGTTTCAAACCATTCGTGTGAATGATGACGCGTCCTCATCAGCACAAAGACCGTCAATGTCAGGCCAAGCGCCTGAGCATTGAGACGGACGGTATCGTGGCTGATGATTCCACTTTCCCGCAGGGCGTTCAGGCGCCTCCAGCAGGCATTCTGGGAAAGGCCAACCTGTTCGGCCAGTTCACGCTGCGACGGGGTCCCCTGCTTCTGGAGAATGCGAAGGATGGCACGGTCCGTTTGATCGATAATTCTGCTCATAATGATGTAAATGACAACAAAAAACCGGTTTTCGTCTACAAGAAAGAGACAGTTTCCTATCCGCCATTGAGATATTTTCCTCTGACGAGATCAGGTAAGAGGACAGGGCAGCATGGAAACGATCGGCAGTCTCGACAACAGTGCAACAGCGCTTGAGCAATTTGAGAAAATGCTCCGTGCAGGTGGTCGCGACGCCCTTCGCAAGGGCGTTCTCGGAGACGGCACGAAGTTCATGAGCCCCTTTGGTGTTCAGTCGCTTCTTTATGCAGACTATGTCGCTTCAGGCCGTGCGCTTGTTCAGGTTGAGACATTCGTCATGAACGAAGTTCTTCCCTACTACGCCAACAGCCACACTGAAGCGTCTTTGTGTGGGGCGTACATGACACGGATACGTAATGCGGCGCGTGATGCAATTGCTCGCCTTTGCCATGCCCCCAAGGATCGTTTCACGACCATTTTCATGGGCAACGGCGCAACAGCAGGCCTGAACCGTCTCGTACATCTGCTGGAAATCCCTGCCCGCTGTGCTGCTGGAAATCGTCCGATCATTTTCATTGGCCCGTACGAGCATCACTCCAATATCCTCCCCTGGCGGGAAAGTGGCGCCGAGATCATCGAGATCCCGGAAGCTGAGAATGGGGGTCCAGATCTCGCCAGTCTTGAACAGGCATTAACCACCTGCGACGAAGGCCGCCTGAAAGTCGGCTCTTTCTCGGCCGCGTCGAACGTCACCGGCATCATGACGGATGTAGATGCCGTAACGGAACTTCTGAAAAAGCACGGTGCTCTGGCGATCTGGGATTATGCGGGTGCCGCTCCGTATCTTCCCATCGACATGAAGCCCGGCACGCCTTTCGAAAAGGATGCCGTGGCAGTGTCCTGTCACAAGTTTATCGGTGGCCCGGCAGCCTCAGGCGTCCTGATCGTCCGCAATGACATCGTGACGCGATGCGGCCCGGTTCTTCCAGGCGGAGGAACAGTACGGTTCGTGTCCCCCTGGAACCATGACTATACCACCAGCCTTGCGGCTCTCGAAGAGAGTGGAACACCCGATGTGGTGGGAGACATCCGCGCGGCACTGGCCTTCATCGTCAAGGACGTCATTGGTCAGACCTTCATGAGCGACCGCAATGCGGAGCTTCGCGCCCGCGCTGTTGCCCGTTGGAGCAAAAACCCGAATATCCGCATTCTTGGTCACGCCACCGCTGAGGCGCTGCCTATCTTCTCTTTCCAGATCCGGGACGCAAGCACAGGTGGCTTCATCCACCAGCAGCTTTTCACGCGCATGCTGTCGGACCGCTATGGCATTCAGGTGCGTGGCGGATGCGCTTGTGCAGGACCGTATGCACATCGCCTGCTCGACATTGACGAAGCGGCCTCGGATGCAATTCGTCAGGCCATTCTGTCTGGGCAGGAAATCGAGAAGCCTGGCTGGACACGCCTGAATTTCAGCGTGCTGATGGATGATGCCAAAGTCGAACGCATTCTCGATGCTGTCGATGATCTGGCGCTCGACCCTCATTCGGTCGCAGCCGCTTACGAATGCGACATCTCGACAGCCCGGTTCCGTCCAAAAGCTGCTGCTTAACCCAGACAGGGACGCTCTCTCGCCATCCCTTCATCTTCAAGCCAAAACGGGGCATCTTCCGGACAACAGCAGGAAGATGCTCCATGAAGACTTTGACCGCCGCCGAAACGCGAAAACTGCTCCCCTTTCCCGCCCTTGTGGAAACACTTCGGAGAGCAGCTCAGGACTATCATGCCGGGCAGATCTCCTGTCCTGAACGCATGGTTGTGCCAACGCTTGATCGCTCCGGGACGGTCATGTCCATGGTTGCGTGTGCGCCCGATATTCTCACGACAAAACTTCTGACCCTTTATTCTGGCAACTCCGCACGCAGCCTTCCTGCTATTCAGGGGCAAGTCATGTGCATGGATGCTGTCGATGGACAGTTTCTGTTCGCATTGGATGGCGTTGCTACGACGGAGCGACGGACCGCTGCCATCTCCATGCTGGGGTTGGACTGCTTTCGCCCAGACACTCTGGAAACGGTTCTTCTCATTGGTACCGGCGTACAGGCCAAAGCTCATCTGGAAGCGCTGAATGTGCTTTATCCGGGCCTCACGGTTTACATTCGTGGCCGCTCCCGTGAGAGCGTAGCCGCGCTGTCAGGAAGCGACGCATACCCTGCCCTGAGGCTTCGCAACGATGACGAAGCCTGCGACCCGGATGTGGTCGTCACCGTGACCAGCAGCCAAAGTGTTCTGTACGACGCGCCGCCAAAGTCTACGCGACTGATTATTGGTGTGGGGGCTTATCGACCGGAAATGATTGAAATTGGTCCGGCCATCGTCAACGGAAGTACCTGTATTGTGGATGACCCCGTCGGTGCCCCGTCCGAGGCGGGAGACATCATTCAGGCAGGGAAAGACTGGGAAGAGGTCCAACCTCTAGCCGCTTACCTATCCGGCAGAGAAAAACCGGAAGGTCCGGTATTTTTCAAGAGTGTCGGCTGTGCTGCGTGGGATCTGGCAGCGTGTCGCCTTGCCCGGCAAACACTGGGCCTCTAGGAGGCGGCACCCCGTCCGAGAATACTGCTCGGACGGGGTAAGCCGTCTTTACCAGAGATAGACCAGCTTCATGTAATACGCATTCGTCTCAGGCACGTTTCTGCCATCGACAGAATGAGAATACCGACCGGTTAATGAGACGCGCTTGGAAATATTGACCATGGCGCCCACACCCAGTGCGACTTCACGCCCACTGGATTCACTGACCCAACTGTTGGCAGTGTTATCCCGCATTCCGGCTGTGTTCTGCCAGTCAAATGCAAAGAACGGCTCAACAATCTTGCTCGCTTTCCAACTGAAACGCAGATTGGAATGAAAGACCGTCCCGGGCGAGTAGCTGTGCTCGCCTGTCTTGTGCTTCGTGGATGCTACAATTGCACCCAGATCGCCATCGAAACTGAAATGCTTCCATTCATAGTCGAACATGAAGCTGGACAGGTTTGACCAGTAGCTCGGGGACAACGCATCCCGTGTGCCAACTGGCGTCTGCATGAAGGTCTGGATACCGAAGGTGCTGTGAGCATTCGGCTTGAACCAGACGGCAGGGCCCACGATTGTCGGACCGAGGCCACCGTAATCCTTGCCCTGTGCCAGAACGAAGCTTTCCGACTGAATGACTTCAAACGCAAAACCGACATGCGGCAGAGCGTCAAAGCTGCGGAAGTGCACGTACTTCGTCATACCCGCCCAGGTGTGGCTTCCCCCAGTGGGCTGACGCCGGCCACCACTGTCATAAGTGTTTCCCGCGACATTCCCATCTCCGTACTGCACGAGCACGTTGAACGGTTTGAAATCGACAGGCAGGTCGTATTCATGCGGGCCAATGATGGCCAGAGGAATATCAGCAGCATGTGCCGCAAGGGCTGGCAGGAGGGAGGAAGCGGGCAATAGAATGCTCAGGGCCCGGAGACACCCTCCGGACCAGATTTTGCGAACCATGACTTTTATTTCCGTAGAAGAAGAAACTGGAGCGCCTCCAGTAAAGAAAGCGCTCCAGCAGTAATAAGGCCAGATCAGTGCGCGGCTGCGCCCTGCTGTCCGTCAATCGTGTAAGCGATGATATAGTCACCGCTGCGGGTGCCAAGGCCCCCATGACCGCCAGCGGCGATCAAAACATACTGCTTCTCGCCGATTTGATAGGACATCGGGGTTGCCTGTCCGCCAGCCGGCAGACGGTCACGCCAGATAACCTTACCGGTCGAGACATCAAAGGCACGCAGGTAATCGTCAGCTGTCGCACCCATGAAGGATACGCCACCCTTTGTGATGACACTGCCACCGATGTTGTACATGCCGGTCGGAAGCGGAAGGTTGTTGTGCGTCCGGAAAGGACCGGTGTCGCGCGTCGTACCAACCGGGTGCTGCCAGACAATCTTCTTTGTCACCAGATCGATAGCGGTGATCGTACCCCAGACTGGTCCCTTGCAGGGGATCTGAAGCGGGTTCAGCCACGGGCTGGTGTAAGCGATATAAGGCGTACCGTAGTCAGGAGAGACACTAAGCGCATCGCCCTTGGCTTCAGGCTTGTCACCCTTGCCATCCCACTTCGGCAGGATACCCGCGGATTCAGCGTGGTTACGCTTTTCCAAACGGATACGGAACGGCAGGTAGCTGGCGTTGGCGATCAGCAGCTTGCGCTGCGGGTCGATGGACGCACCCTGCCAGTCAACCACACCATAGAATGCCGGATAGACGATTGTCGTCTTGCCAACATGCGGCGGCGTGAACTGACCTTCATAAGCGGACTGACGGAACTGGATGCGGCAGATCATCTGATCCAGCAGCGTCGCGCCCCACATGTCGCTTTCCTTGAGGTCTGGCGGCGTCAGAGACGGCAGACCAACAGCAAACGGCTGCGTCGGAGACACGTGATCGTCTGCAGCAACGCCCGCAGTCGGAACCGGACGTTCCTCAACCGGATAACCCGGAACAGGCTTGCCTGTACGACGGTCCAGAACGAAGAACTCACCGCGCTTCGTGGTCTGGATCAGAGCCGGGACGGTTTCACCGTTCGGGCCTGGCAGATCAACCATCGACGGGCCAATGGCCAGATCCATGTCCCACAGATCGTGATGCACGGTCTGGAAGGTCCAGCGACGCTCACCAGTTTCGATGTCGAGAGCAATCGTTGCACTGGAGGTTGCATCGTCGAACGGACGGCGTGAACCACCCCAGTTATCCGGCGGGGAGTTACCCATCGGCAGGTAAAGCAGGCCGAGGTTCTCATCTGCCGTGTAAACGCCCCATGCGTTCGGGGTGTCACGCGTCAGCTCGTCGTTCGGACCGGGCTTCCAGTTTTCCGGGTTGTGACCGGCATCCCAAGCCCACTCGATCTCACCGGAAATCGGGTTGAACGCACGGATTGCACCGGACGGCTCGAAGTTCGCCTGGTTATCAAAGATCCAGCCACCAAGAACCACACGATCCTTCACCACCAGCGGCGGAGACGTCACGAAGTGGAAGCCATGCGGCACAT
>NZ_JBDOBO010000075.1:0-10416 GCF_047723935.1 Gluconobacter sp. | reverse complement strand
GATCAAACACATCCTCGCTGATTGATCAGAAACATGAAATTATTTGTTACTTAATTAATAACGAGTAATTTATTTTAACGAACTCTGCCATTTTTAAATCACTATTTTGTGAAAATGCCCCATTATCGTCAAATTTCATCACATTAAGGTTTGCATTAATAATTTTCTAACTGCTACCGTGTATCTGTATTCAGATCACCGGTCGACATGCCGGTTTCCTATGTTTGTTCATAGACTCTATGAGATAGACAGGAGAGGTGGAATGGCGACGACGCCCTTTTATAAAATATCGACAGTAACAACTCAAACAAAGACCGGAAATCATTATAGAACCATTTTAGGTAATTACTATTTTTCTAATCTAGAAATTCATTCGTTAAGAAAAATAACTTATCCAAACGATGAAAACTTGAACTGCGAGAAAAATATTACAGTTTCTCTTACCTCAAGTGCTGTCATGTCAGGATCACCATACTCTTTTCCGCTTACCGAACACTCCAGCACCCAGAAGTATATCTATCCTCAAAAAGCAAATTGGAATGTCATTACTAAAAATGAGACAGTAAAAAAAGATAACAAAGAAAAATTCATTAAACCAAATATTACAAAAGAAAAGTCTTTGAAAATTAATGAGAAGGCCAATGAGTGTGCCTGCTTTACTGTAGATTTCACTGTCGCAACACCGTCAGGTGAGACGCCAATTCAAAGTCTTAAAGTTGGCGATGACGTGCTCGCCTATTGTGATAAATCACCAAAAACAGTTAAAATTATAAAGATTGGCCATACTCATATTAATGCCAAAATTAGTCTTCCAAACGATCAAGCAGGATATCCTGTGCGTATCCTGAAAAACGCAATTGCAGACGAAGTTCCTTATAAAGATTTGCTCATTACGCCGGAACACTGCCTGTTTTTAAACGGTAACCTCGTTCCTGCTCGCATGCTGGTCAATGGGCGGTCCATTTTCTACGACCGTAGCATCACAAGCTTCACTCACGTTCATATACAGACCGAAACCCCCTCAACCATTATGGCAAATGGCCTGCTGATTGAGAGTTACCTCGCGAATGGTAACCGTCTTTCCTTCCATAAAAACGATAGTATTGCTGTCATCGCAAACCATACGAAAAGCCAGGATAAGCGCTCTACCGCTCCTGCCGTGCCCGCCCGCCGTTTTGTAGAGCCTCTTTTTGCAAAAATTCTACAGCGCGCAAAACAGCTTCATACTCCAGGGCAGACGAAGCCCGTTGCGATGACAACGGAGTCAGATTTTCATCTGATCTCTGACACTGGACTGATTATCCATAAAACACGCGAAGTGGGCGGTCGCTCACTCTTTATGATTCCATCCGCCGTCACCTCAGTGAGGTTGGTTTCACGCTCCAGCCGTCCCTGCGACACAATCGGTCCGTTTGTTGATGACCGCCGACAGCTTGGCGTTTGCGTCGGCGACGTCACCTTCTACGATTCCGGAAAATCCATCTGTCTTTCGTCCAAAAAGGGCGAGAAGGATCTGGAAGGCTGGTATCCTTTGGAAAAGAATAATGTCCGCTGGACGAACGGCAATGCCCTTCTTCCACTTGCTGAACGCTCAACCAACAGCCTCGGAATGCTTGCCATCGAAATCCTCGCTGGAGGTCCCTACCTGCTGGAAGACTTAGATTCCCAACACTCTGAATCACTTTCCGCCTGAAATACCATTCATCTGTGGCTGAGATAACCGGGACGACATCTCGCCCCGGTATCCAGTCTCAGCTAGCGAAAGCGTAGTCCGTATATCCGTGCTCCCCACGGCTATACCATGTGGCCATATCATCTGCCTGAAGCGGCAAACCTTTAGCGAAACGCGTCGGCAGATCCGGATTTGAAATAAATTTACGGCCAAAGGCTATTGCATCGGCCCGCCCCTCACGGACAGCATCCTGAGCGCTTTCAAGCGTATAATCCTGATTCAACACCAGCGGACGGCGAAATACCTTCCGGATCTGCGGTGAAACCGGTGGCTGATCCGTTTTGCCAAACGTGCCATCCGGTCCAGGTTCACGCAGTTCAAGCCACGCCACACCCAGACGCTCCAGTTCAGCGGCCGCAGGTACGAAAACGGTTTCCGGCGCAGAATCAAGGCATCCCTGTGTGTCACCATTCGGAGAAAGCCTGACGCCAGTTTTCTCTCCACCAATGGTCGAGATGATCCGCTCAGTGACCTGTGAGAGAAGCCGGATTCTGTTCTCGGCTGAACCGCCATATTCATCTGCCCGATGATTGGTGCCGTCCTTCAGGAATTCGTCAATCAGATAGCCATTGGCTGCGTGAAGCTGAATGCCATCAAAGCCTGCCTTGATGGCATTTTGAGAGGCACGTTCATAATCTGCCAGAATACGGGGAATTTCATCCAGTCTCAGCGCGCGCGCCTCTTCATAAGGGAGCTTGCCATCATAGGTATGAGACTGACCGGGTGCCGTAGTGGCTGACGGTGCAACCGGCTGCAAACCTGTGACGGAGGAGTGAACCATCCGGCCCATATGCCAGAGCTGACAGACAATGCGGCCGCCTTTGTCATGCACAGCCTTTGTGATGAGCTTCCATGCCTCAACCTGTTCGTCAGACCAGATGCCCGGCGCATAGGGCCAGCCCAGCCCTTCCCGGGAGATCCCTGTTGCCTCAGAGATGATGAGACCGGCTTCCGCCCGTTGCGCGTAATACTTTGCCATGATCGGTGTTGGAACTGCATCCCGGCCCGCACGTGCTCTTGTGAGGGGAGACATGAAAATGCGGTTTTTTGCCGAAAATCCACCAAGTTCAATAGGATCAAAAAGATCGGGCATGAAAGGGTACTCCCTGATCGAAACTTCTATAGTTCGATAACGATCGAACTATAGAAGTGTTGCGTCAATTCTTCAAGGAAGGGATAAGACGCCGTATGCCGTGCCATGACTCGCCCGATCTGAAAAAGCTCGATCTGATTACGGTCCTCAGGGCTCTGGCTGACCCCGTGCGTCTGGACATCGTCCAGCGGTTATATGTTCTGGGAGAGGCAAATTGTGCCGCCCTGATCGGGGCACGCCCGAAGTCCAGCATGTCCCATCATTTTCAGGTTTTAAGAGAAAGTGGGGTTCTGCACACCCGAATTGAAGGCGTGCAGCACCATAATTCCCTCCGCCTTCAGGAACTTGAAGAACGCTTTCCCGGGCTGATGCAATCAATCCTCGGTGGGGCAGACGCCACTCAGTTGCGGCGCCAGACTTCTTCCTGAACAAACACCGCGAACGTCAGCCACACGAAAAACGGGATCTGAAGCTTAGCGGCGGACGGATCAGCTTTTTTTGCCGTCCAGATCGACGCGCCTGACGTCACGACCAGACCAATGCAGATCGCCAATCCTGCATCCAGACGCCGTTTACGGAAAACTGCGAACGGAAAGCCGGCTACGCCAGCAACGCAGATAGCCCAAAGCCAAAGTGCTGCGGTCCGTGCGCAGGAACGTTCAGCTCGCAGAAGACGATACCCAGACCATGCCAGCAGGCCGTCCAGAAGGGTCCAGACCACGGCATACACAGGGGCTGGAGGCGAGAATTCTGGCTTGTTCAGATGGTGATACCAGCGCCGGGTTGAGCCATCTTCGGCCGGGCTGATCTCCCGGCCGAGATATTGCGCTCCGAAAACCGTTCCAGCAGCCAGAGCGGCGTCAATAATGCGTCCCATGATGTCTGTCCTGATATGATCTTGTCAGTAACAACGCATCAGGAACTGGAATGTTCAGGCAAAAGACCTTACGGGGCGCTGGGAGGCATGCCGAAATCAAGTTCTGCCATGACGCGACCTGCCTCAGGGCTCCACAGGAGAACGCGCTCAGCGCCCGGGCGCCCTAATGTTACAGCCATCATGCCGTCCGGCCGTGCGGTTACAGCCGTAATGTGTTCCCCCTCTCCCAAGGGCAACGCAAGGCGCGTCGAAGACCCGGATGGCGGCGCGGAAACACTGACATCATGATGCGGGTGCATGACGCGATGGGCAATCACACCAATCATGACCGCCACGCCGGCGACGATCATAACCCCCATGATAATGACGGCGCCGAGCAACACTTTCGGTGTACCTGACTCGCTGCCCGCTTGATCCTCGGCTAAACCCTGATTCATGTCAGATCCTGAAACCCCGTTCCGTCTTGTTGTTGATGCCAGCCTGGCCGGACAACGCGTTGATCGCGCCCTTGCTGACGCCATCGGCACGATTTCCCGCTCCCGGGTCAAGACCCTGATCGAAGAGGGTCATCTGACCCGCAACGGCCAGATCGTCAATGAGCCCGCCGATATACTCCGCGACGGGATGGAGCTTGTGCTTTCGTTCCCTACCCCACTTCCGGCTCGTCCCCTGGCGGAAAATCTGCCCCTGACGATCTTATATGAAGACCGGGACCTGATCGTTCTGGATAAGCAGGCCGGGCTCGTGACCCATCCTGCGCCCGGCAACGAAACTGGCACTCTGGTCAACGCCCTTCTCGGACATTGCGGCGAAGGGTTTGAAGGCATTGGTGGCGAGAAACGCCCCGGAATCGTACACCGGCTCGATAAGGACACATCAGGCCTGATGGTGGTGGCCAAGAATGCCATGGCTCATAACGCCCTGTCTGAAGCGTTCGCTGCACGCGATATAGATCGTGCCTACATGGCCCTCGCCTGGGGCCTACTGCCCTCATCCGGCGAATTTGACGGTGCCATCGGGCGGGACAAGAAGGACCGCAAGCGCATGGCGGTCGTTCAGTCAGGCGGAAAAACCGCTCTCACGCGCTTCAAGCTTCTGGAGCCGATCCATGCAAGCGTCTCTTTGATCGAATGCAAACTGGCCACTGGGCGAACCCATCAGATTCGTGTTCATCTCTCACAGGCAGGACACCCTCTGCTCGGAGACCCCGTATATCTGCGTCGTATTCCGGCCGCAGCCCGCGGTTTACCTCAGGATGCGAAAGAAGCGGCTCTAGATTTCCCACGCCAGGCTCTCCATGCCGCCCGACTCGGCTTCATTCATCCCCGGACAAAAAAGCCACTTTCTTTCGAAACTGCGCCTCCTGAAGACTTCCAGACCTTGAAAATGCGCCTGACAGGCTCAACCTCTGAAAGTTCTTGACCTTTTCGGTTCCACCTGTCATAAACACGCTTATCCGACGAGCTGACGCGCCGCCGGAACGGATCGTACCACCGTGCACTGCCCAATCTGGGGGTAAGCGGCTGGGGACGTGATAGTCCTTCCCAATGCGTCACCTGGGTGTGAGGAACTTTGCCTCTGCCAGTTCGTATGAGTCTACTCCTCATCGAGCCAGGCACACCCCCGGGCGAAAGGAATCGAAGACCATGGCATCTCCAGCTGT
The DNA here is from genome assembly GCF_047723935.1 of Gluconobacter sp. Lineage (NCBI taxonomy): Bacteria > Pseudomonadati > Pseudomonadota > Alphaproteobacteria > Acetobacterales > Acetobacteraceae > Gluconobacter > Gluconobacter sp. The sequence goes on along the minus strand of NZ_JBDOBO010000075.1, from coordinate 5,051 downwards.
CATCTCCGTGGGTCCTGAAAACAACCTGACCCGTTATCTCCAGGAAATCCGCAAATTCCCCCTTCTGACGCCGCAGGAAGAGCTCGATCTCTCCCGCGCCTGGCGCAAGAATGAAGACACCAGCGCGGCACACCGCCTGGTGACGTCTCACCTTCGTCTCGTGGCCAAGATTGCCATGGGCTATCGCGGCTATGGCCTCCCGGTGAATGAACTCATCAGTGAGGGCAACATCGGTATGATGCAGGCTGTCCGCCGCTTCGACCCGGAGCGCGGCTTCCGCCTTGCAACTTACGCCATGTGGTGGATCCGTGCCGCCATGCAGGAGTATATCCTGCACAGCTGGTCACTGGTTAAAATCGGTACGACAGCTTCGCAGAAAAAGCTGTTCTTCAATCTCCGTCGCCTGAAAGGGCAAATGCAGGCGATTGATGACGGCGATCTGAAGCCCGAGCAGGTGAATTCCATTGCCACCACGCTCGGCGTTCCGGAACAGGACGTGGTATCCATGAACCAGCGTCTTGCCGCCCCGGACCATAGCCTGAATGCGCCCCTGCGCATCGATGGCGAAGGCGAGTGGCAGGACTGGCTAGTGGACGACAACGAAAACCAGGAGCAGACTTACGCGGCTTCAGAAGAATTCAGCGGTCGTAAAGCTCTTCTCGATCAGGCCATGATGACCCTGAATGAGCGCGAACGCCACATTCTGGCAGAGCGTCGCCTCAAGGAAGAGCCATCTACGCTGGAAGATCTTTCTCACCACTACAACGTGTCACGTGAACGGATCCGTCAGATTGAAGCACGCGCCATGGAGAAGCTTCAGAAGGCTATGTCGGCCGAAGTTGAACTTCGTCGTCGCGAGAATGGCCTCCAGGCCTGATAAGAAAAGCTTTTTAGAGAGAGGGCTGCCAGCAGAAGTGTTGGCAGCCCTTTTTTTATATGACGAAGCCCAATCCTCTCCCGAGGAGGGCAGACCTGGATGGCTTACGCCTTTCTATGTCCCGCCTCGGAAGGCACAACAGGCCTTCGCAAGCATCGTCTACCAAAACAAAGACTGCCAATTTTTCGAACTATGTTGAACGCTGCCTAAAAAGCGTCAGGCTGCATCTTCATTGGTCAAAAGCTCACACCCATTTCCATGTGTATATTGAAGCTCCTGAGGCTGCCATTCATATCCTACGAGAAGCCCTTGCCTGAGCCACTCAATTTATATGCATCGCCCTAATTGACCGAACAGGGGCTTATTGGGAGAGAGGCACGGCCAAAGCTAGCCCGCCCGCCATTGCGCCGCCGCCTTTACGATGCTGATCAGGGTGATTTTCCGCAGCGGCATCGTTGACTTCGCCGACTTTGTTGGAAAAGAAATCGGGCTTCACATAGGCATCGGACTGCGCTGAATCCTGAGGACCTTCAATATTCTCATCAGGGACTGGTGCCGCGCCGAAACCTGAAGTCATTTGTTGCGCGATAACGTCCGCCCGGTGGTGTTCCAAACCGCGCATCAGCGCCGCTCCTTGCCGCGGGTCAGCCGATGCGTCCTGAGACAGAGAAGCATTAAAAGGATGCGTAAACGCTGAGAACGGCTTTTTCGTCGCCGAAGCTGGCTGCACAGTTTCTGCAGCGAACGCACTGCATGTTCCTACTGCCAGAGCGAACAGTGGAAAAGACTTCATCAGCATAGGCAGAAGGCGCATCAGGCGGATTCCAGCACGACGGGGAGCTGAAAACAGTGTGCTGGGTCAAAGCCTCCAATTACAATTGAAAAAATTAGAAAGTTTCGTGACGTCACAAAACGTGATCCGAGCAGGTATCTGAAATGAATATTTTGTAAAGCTTACTTGACATTCGAGCCTAAAAAGTAAAGCTTGCTTTACATCAGGAGGGCTCAGACATGTTGTATGGTCGTCAATATCTCATCGAACTCGGTAGCGCGCTCGCGCTGTATCTTGTGCTGCTGTTCGGAGCCAATTATCTGCAACAGGCACTCCACCCTGCACCTTTAACAAGAATAATACTGGCACTCACGCCCATGGTGGGAGCGGTGACAGCCGCATGGGTCATCATGCGTGCAATCTGGCGAATGGATGAATTACAACGTCGGATTCAGTTGGATGCCATTGCAATGTCATTTTTGGGAACCGCTCTACTGACCTTCGGCTGGGGCTTTGCCGAAAGTGCCGGGTTACCAAAGCTCAGAGCTTTTGCAGTCTGGCCGATCATGGGAACCCTCTGGTGGATCGGGGGCCTTGTCGCCCAAAGGCGCTATCGATGAACAACTGCCTCAAGGAACTTCGGGCAGAACGAAGCTGGAGCCAGGCCGATCTGGCCGCAGCGCTGGCGGTATCAAGACAAACAGTCAATGCCATTGAAAAAGGGCGTTACGACCCGAGCCTGCCATTGGCATTCACGATTTCACAGCTTTTCGGCCGTAGCATTGAGGAAATCTTTTTTCCGTAAATGCGGCTACAAAAAAAGCGGGGAGATTGCTCTCCCCGCTTTTTTAGAACTCAGTCCAGACCAAGCTGGTGTCCGGTTGTGCGAAGCACCTCGATGCCTGGAAGGATTTTCCCTTCCAGCCACTCCAGGAACGCACCACCCGCCGTGGAAACGTAGCTCATCTGTCCAGCAACACCGGCGTGACGCAGCGCAGAAACAGTGTCTCCACCGCCTGCCACAGTACGAAGCTTGCCTTCCTGCGTCAGGCGAGCAGCTTCCTGTGCAACCTCAACCGTTGCACGATCAAACGGCTCGATCTCAAACGCCCCGAGTGGGCCGTTCCAGACAAGCGTTTTCAACGTAGCCAGACGCTCGTTAATCAGCGCCACAGTGCGCGGACCAGCATCAAGGATCATGGCGTCGGCAGGCACTTCGCCAATCAGGCAGGTTTCGGTTTCTGCACCGGCCTTGAATTCGCGCGCCACAACGGCATCCACTGGCAGAATGATTTCACAGCCCTTTTCCTGCGCCAGATGCGCAATCTTGCGAGCTGTTTCGTGCATGTCCGCTTCCTGAAGGGACTTGCCGACATTCATGCCTTCTGCCGCCAGGAACGTGTTGGCCATGGCCCCCGTGATGAACAGTGTGTCCACCTTAGCGATGACATTGCCAATCAGATCCAGCTTCGTGGAGATCTTGGAGCCACCGATGATGGCACCAACCGGACGCTCCGGATTCTCCAGCGCAGCCGACAGAGCCGATAGCTCAGCCTGCATCAACCGCCCGGCGAAAGACGGAAGATCATGCGCCACGCCTTCTGTAGAGGCATGAGCGCGATGTGCTGCCGAGAAGGCATCATTGACGAAAATATCGCCATTCTGCGCAATCGCCTTGGCGAATTCCGGATCGTTGGCTTCTTCACCCGCATGGAAGCGCGTGTTTTCCAGAACCAGCACTTCCCCGTCATTGAGAGCCGCAACAGCGGCTTCAACAGTCGGGCCTACGCATTCCGGAACGAAACCAACCGGCTTGCCCAGAATTTCCCCAAGCTTTTCAGCAATCGGACGCAGGGACATGCCAAGAACGACCTTGCCCTTCGGGCGGTCGAAATGGCTGAGGACCACAACGCGCGCGCCCTTACCGGCAAGCTCATTGATGGTCGGGGCAACGCGCTCGATGCGCGTGGCGTCAGTGATGACGCCGTCATGCATCGGCACGTTCAGATCAGCCCGGACGAGCACGCGCTTGCCGCGTGCCTCCAGGGTGTCGAGCGTGCGGAAAACCATGGGTCAGAGGCTCCCGAAAGCAGCAGCCGTGTCGGCCATGCGGTTGGAGAAACCCCACTCATTGTCATACCAGGCGCAGATGCGAACAAGCTGGCCGCCATCAACCAGAGCCGTCTGTGTTGCATCGAACGTGGAAGACGCAGGGGAGTGATTGAAATCCGTGCTGACCAGCGGTGCCGTGTTGTAGTCCAGAACGCCCTTGAGCTTGCCTTCGGACGCTGCACGGATCGCTTCGTTCACGGCTTCAGCAGAAGCAGGAGCGGTCTTTGGCACGAAGTCGAGCGAGACAAGAGAGACGTTCGGCGTCGGAACGCGGATCGCCGTGCCGTCCAGCTTGCCCTTCAGATGCGGCAGAACCAGACCAACAGCCTTCGCAGCGCCCGTGGACGTCGGGATCATGTTCAGGGCCGCAGCGCGGGCACGACGGGGATCCTTGTGCAGGGTGTCCACCGTGCGCTGGTCACCGGTGTAGGAGTGAATCGTGACCATGTAGCCGCGCTCGATGCCGAACGCTTCGTCCAGAACGTAAGCGACAGGAGCAAGGCAGTTCGTGGTGCAGGATGCGTTGGAAATGACCTTCATGTCCGGCGTCAGAACGTCGTCGTTCACACCGAAAACGATGGTGGCATCCACATCCGTTGCAGGAGCGGAGACGATGACGCGCTTTGCGCCAGCTTCCAGCAGGGCAGCAGCCTTTTCACGCGTGGTGAAGAGACCCGTACATTCCATGGCAACATCAATGCCTTCGAACGGAACCTTGGACGGATCACGCTCAGCAGAAACGGTAATCGGACCATAGGTGCGGCCGTTTGCTTCAATGATGAGCGTATTGCCTTCAGCACGGACCTTGCCCGGCAGACGGCCATGGACGCTGTCATAAGCCAGAAGGTGTGCGTTTGCTTCGACCGAGCCAAGATCGTTGATAGCTACGACCTCAACGTCCGTACGACCGCTCTCAATGATGCCGCGCAGAACGAGACGTCCGATACGTCCGAAACCGTTGATTGCGATTTTTACCGCCATGCCTGCCTACTCCGCTATTCTGACGAAAGGGCTTCTTCCATAGCACCGCCACAGCGAAGCAACAGGGGGTTGGCATAGTTTTTCATGAACTTGATGCTCTTAATCTTGCCGAAACCCTCCGTTCCTGCGACGGTCCCGCGCAATATGGCTGCATTTGTCCGACATTTTCGTTCGCCCCGAGGCATCATGGCTCCACGCGCCCTTTCTCTGGCAGGCTGCATCCTGCTGGCTACGCCCCTGCTTGCCGGGTGCAAACTGGTTGATCAGCGCACGTTCAATCCGCAGGCTGGCAAACCGCCCCAGCCATAT
>NZ_JBDOBO010000074.1:0-10448 GCF_047723935.1 Gluconobacter sp. | reverse complement strand
CTCTTTCTTGATCCATATTATTTTTTGATATTATTTTTCCTTCCTCAAAACCCTTACGATAGCTTTCTTCACATAAATCTATCTCTCTTTGTTTTCTCATCTCTATTTCATTTATTATATTCTTTTCGTCTTCATAATAAATTTTCTCTGAAAATGGCACCCTATCGAAATCCTCAAGATATAATGAATTTCGTAGCTCATTATTCTTTTTGAATTGATTATCCATCAAACTATCATTTCATTTCCAGGCTGCTCATGATCAATTAGATCAATTTCACCTCGCTCTATAAGATCTTTTGCAATAACAAGAATTTCATTTTGGGCAGTATCAACATCTTTGACACGAACAGGTCCCAAGTCTCCTATCTCATCCAAAAGGATACGACCCGCTCTTTCAGACATGGAAGCAAAGAAAGCCTGTCTCAACTTATCACTAGCGCCTTTAAGAGCTAATGGCAGACTTTCCCTAGGTATTTGATTCAAAAGAGTTATTAGACTTTCCGCCGATAGATTAACAAGTTCTTCAAATGTGAACATAAGACTCTTGATTTGTTCCGCATCCTCATGACTGCGCTCATCAAGAGCATCCATAAACCTACCTTCAAGACGCCGATCGAAATTATTAAATATTTCTGCGAGGACTTCGTGGCTGTTACGATTTACGCCCCTAGGAAGATTAGAAACAAATTCGGACCTTAACGTTTTTTCAATATTCTGTAGAATATTTTTTTGTATATTTTCTGTTTTTAACATTCTCATCATGATATCGAGAGAAAAATCTTCAGGAAATAGCGCCAATACCTTTGCTGCGTGGGACGGCTTCACTCTACTCAAAACTACCGCTACGGTTTGAGGATATTCATTTTTCAGATAATTAGCCAAAACTGTCTCAGATACATTTCCCAGCTTGTCCCACATTGTTCGACCAGCTGGTCCACGAATTTCCTCCATGATTGCCGCAGCTCGATTAGCAGGCAAAGCGTTTTTCAGCAGCTTTTCGGTACTCTCCAAATCACCTATAAGCCCCTCTGCTGAGCCAAGTCCTTGACTAAATTCATGGCAAACTCTTTCAACAACTGTTGCCGAAATCATTCCAAGCTGTGCCATAGCTGAGGAAATTTCTCTTATTTCTTCCTCATGCATCTGCTCGAAGAGACGAGAACAATTATCTTCTCCCAAAGCCATCATCAGAATAGCGGCTTTCTGAACACCAGAGATGTTTTTTTCGATGTCCATCATCGCGCCAATCCTCCCTCAGGTGGCATTAACCAACCTCGCACAAGTGCAATACTTTCTGATGGATGCGTCTCCACGAGATCTACAACTTTTTGTACAGAGGAGGCTCTAATCCGTCCTTGAACTCCATTTACCGACACCGTCTCTTCTTCCAGAGGCTCCGCGTTAACATAAGATGGTCCCGTCGAAGTGGGCAGCTGGTTCGAAGTCAGAACAACAGGATTATCTAGATTCCCTTGCTGTGATGAAATTCCAGATTGCAAGCCGACATTAGAGCCAGGTAGCGAAAGCAGAACTGAGTTATTCTGTTTGCCGACAGGGCGGAGCAATGGCCGAACCACGAAGAACAAGACCATGCCAAGACAGATCACAAATAATCCAAACCTTACGGCCTCCATTTGATTAGATCGACTTAAGAATTTTTCCCAGGCCGAAGCCGATGGCTTCATGTCTGTCTCGACATCATTGAACTTCATAGACATCACTGTCACGATGTCTCCACGGTTTTGATCAAAGCCAATTGCACTTTTCGTTAAAGCGGTTAGACGCGCCAGTTCTTCAGAATTTCGGGGCTGCCAGACTGTATGTCCCTTGCCGTCAGCTTGGCTAATTCCGTCGACCATCACAGCCATACTAATCCGCGAAATTCGTGGCTGATCCTGGATCAAAGTCCGGACAGTTTTACCAATCTCATAGTTGTTAGTTTGCTCTTGCCTACTACTCTGACTACCGCTCTGTTGTTGCCCGGCATTAGCATTGGGAAGGTTGTTGGAGACAGTAGTATTTGTATTTCCTTGCGTATTAATATTTTTTTCGTTTTTTGTTTGTTGCGAACGAAGAACCTGCTGATCGGGATCGTAGCTTTCTTGAGTCTCGCGCACCTTATCGTTATTCATCGAAATGTTCGTCTCAACACGGACATGCCCCGGGCCTAATGAGGCTCCAAGCAAATCTTCAACTTCCCGAGCCACACGTTGTTCTATTGATCTTCGCTGTTCTTCCGGAGACTGACCACCGCCCAGAGCCCCTTGTCCCTCTTTCAGTAGAACATGCCCCCTATTGTCTATAAGGGAAATATTTCGGGCATCGAGACCAGGTACCGCGGCGGAAACAAGATTTACAACTGCAGAGATATTCTCTTCATCCAAACGACGACCACCGTCCATGGAAAGAAGAACACTCGCCTGAGCACTCTGTTCGTCAGTTGAAAATAATTCTCTGTGACGCAGAACAAGGTGAACACGCGCATTCCGTACACCGTGTATAAGACGAATTGAGCGCTCCAATTCCCCTTCAAGAGCACGCGTCTCATTAATGGTTTGCTCGAACTGCGTGGCTGTAAAACCATTACCTTTGTCGAAAATTTCATATCCAACCGAACCGCCAGAAGGCAACCCGTTTTCGGCGAGCATAAGCCGAGCGCGGGCTACGTCATCTTCGGCCACCATGATCGTACTACCCTGGTCTTCAAGACGATATTTGATATGTGCCTTTGAAAGCTGATCTACTATTTCGCCAGCTTCGTGAGCTTCGAGATCGCGGTAGAGCAGTCCGGTCGTAGTATTCATGCCATGCATGACCAAGACGCCGAGCAGGATCAACATCGCTGTACCGACGCCACCTAGAGCAGCCAGGCGGGGCAAGCCCAGTTGTTTGAGATTCGTCAGAAGCGCTTTCACCGTTTGCTCTCTTTTCCCATGACCGGTGAGGCGTGGCCTTTACAAGCTGCTTCAGGAAACTCTTTCCGTTCTTGCCGCATGTACAAACCCTCCTCATAAACAGACTATCAATGAGGCTTAGTGTGGAACAAAAAGGTTAACACGCGCCTAACAAGCTTTTTGGCTGTCCCTTAAATCATGTTCCCGAAAAGCCCGTTAGATCGGTCATGTCGATCTTCGCTCCCCCCATATCGACATCAACACCTGTCGAAGTTTTTGAAACGCCCGTGACCAAGCCAGTTACCGTTGTCGGAAGTGCAACGCTGCTACCATCTGTAGAACTCCCTTCAACAGCGACGTTATAGGCGCCATCTGTTAGCTGAGTTCCACTGTTGGTAGTACCGTCCCATTTCCACGTGTTGACCCCTGTTGTCGCGCTGACTGTCTCTGACTTGACAACGGTGCCCGAGCTATCGGTCACCGCAATCGCCACGTCTCCTGCCTGAGGCGCAGTGAATGAAAGAGATGCTGCGCCACTCTGCAAGGGTAGGCTCGAACTGCTCGCCGTTGTCGTCTTGCCAATCAGACTCACCGCGGATGCCATCTGATTGTCCTGCGTCGCTGAAATGAGACTCGTAAGATTTGTATTGGTCTCAACCTGCTGCTGAACTCCCGCAAACTGGGCCAGTTCGGCTGTGAACGAATCTGTACTTGTTGGATTGCTGGGATCCTGATGCTGCAACTGAGTTGTCAGCAAGGTAAGGAACTGATTGAAATTCCCTCCCAGCGACGATAGGGAACTGCTTGAGCTACTTGCAGATGTCGACGCGCTGGAAGCTGAATTTGTTACAGCATTACTTTTTGCAGCTTTAATAGCCTGGCTCAAAAGAGACGTACTTGCTGAAGTACTGCTAATGGAAGAAACCATGATTTATTCCTATTCTAAACAGTAAAATCTACGACACTGCGTAATTTGCGGCGCTCGTGTCCAGATGTTGCATTTTGGGAGGTTTCACTATGAGAGACATTTGCTGAATGATCATCGTCGCCAAATCGGTTCTCATCAGAGGCAGATTCTAGGAATACTCCTTTTGAGAGACTGATCTGAATATTTGACGGAACCATCGAATTTAGATCAGGAATAGATACTGAATTCTGGTTTAACGCAGAAACCAAAGTATCCTGATTATCTTTTAGTGACTGATAGACTTCCGGATTATCCGTATCAATGTGGATACGGTTTTCTTTATCGGAATTTCCGCTGATCTGAACATGGACCTTCTCGTGTGATCCCACGCTCATCTCAATATGCGTTGTTGTAACACCATCATCAGTCTTTTGATACAAAAGTGGTTGCTGCGCAGATTTATGGGACGACTGCGTTTCCGAGAGACCTGTTTCGTCCGTATTTTGATCTGGAAGAGCCGAAAACTTTTCACTGGACGCTTCAGTGTCGTGAGCCTCGTCAGCAGTATTTTCTGTTTGGGGTGACGAAATAGTTTCCGTGATTACTGATATTTCAGAATGCTCATTCGTTGCCGATACGACTGTTGCCTCAGATCCAACCGCAAACTCTCCATTTTCTGGAGCAAGAGAATTATCACCCTCTTTTCCGGCATATGAGAGACTGGCATCCGTTATCGTCCCCTCAGAGAGAACGGATTGCTCTTCCGAAGTTTCAGGCCCCGACATTTCCGGCGTAGCGGGGACTGAGTTGGATGTCTCTGGTGCTGGCAAAGCAGATTCAAGTTCCGCAGAACTTGAAATCAGCTTTACTGCCGGCCCTGATTGTTTGACTTCAGGCTGAAGAGAAATATCTTCACGCACCTTTTGTAACGATACAGGCTGTGAACTATCCAGACTTTGATCCTGTGTCTGCATACTGGCAGAGCCCTGGCCTTCTGGCTGACTACCTTCCGAAGACGCCGCTTCGGTTACAGAATGGAATTCATCTGGAAGACCGTTTTCACTTGAAGAACGGGCAGAATCGTTCTTACCAGCGTCCTTTATATCCTGTTGTACTCCCGGAAATTTCTCCGATTGCGTCGTCGGATCGTTATCCAGGTAATGCTGCTTGGAAGGAGACAGTCTGCAGGTCTGCTGTTCCTGATTAAGCCGGGCGTGCGCCTGCGCCTTTGAATACACGTAGCTTTCGAGCAGATCATGGAAACGTTCATTGGACGCAAGCTGCGCCTCGGGCGCAATTGCACTGCGCGCCACTCCGACCGTCTGTAGCGTTACGGGTGTCGTGACCTGTGACAATAGATGTGCCTCCGGATCCGCTGAAGATTGGAAATCCGCGAATTTGATGGCACAAAAAATGTAAAGAAAGCGTTTAGCTTACGGAAGAATGCATGATGCAACTCACCCGCGGTGGGGATTTCCCGCCACGGGCTTCGCTGCCTCTCCGGATGGCCTATTGAAAATTACATGGTGGCCAGAGAGGCCTGAATCAGAAAACCGGCGACGATCAGGGACGAATGGCATCGTACGCAGGCGAGCCTGCAAACGGGCCGCGTGGGATTGTTGGCGCGCTTGGACAGACAGGCGGCGTTCCGTCCAGAGCCAGAGCTTGGACTGTATGGGTAGCCGTTGAAACCAGCCCTCTTACAGCCAGCTTCTGGTTCAACCGCACGCTTGCCAGGAATTCATCGGGCAGGATGACTGTCGTGCCATCACGAAGTTTGACACCCGTAGGCGTAATCCCCGAGACGATTCCCTGCGTCACTGGCAGAGGCGTCATATCATAAACGCAGGGAGCGGCCTTAGCCACGCAAAGAGAGGATGCCAGCAGCAGACTGACGAGAACGAACTGTTTCAATGTCTGAAATGCCTCATGCCAGTGAAAACCATGGCGATTCCCGCTGCATCTGCCGCGTCGATCACTTCCTGATCACGAATGGAACCGCCGGGCTGAATAACCGCCACGGCGCCGGCCGCCACGACACTCTCCAGACCGTCCGCGAACGGAAAAAAAGCATCCGAAGCGGCAACTGAACCCTGTGTCAGCGGCGTATGTTCGCCCGCTTCCTTTGCCGCATCCTCACTCTTGCGAGCAGCAATCCGTGCACTGTCAACACGGGACATCTGCCCTGCACCAATTCCGACTGTCGCGCCGTTTCGGGCGTAAATGACAGCATTGGATTTCACATGCTTGGCGACCCTGAAGGCGAATAGCAGGTCCTTCATTTCCTGTGGGGTAGGCGCCCGTTTCGTCACGACCCTGAGATCTGCTTCAGTCACACGACCTGCGTCACGCGTCTGGGCAAGAAATCCCCCCGCCACAGAACGGAACGCCAGACCTTCCGCCTCAGGGTCAGGCATGCCGTCTGTCAAAAGCAGACGCAGATTTTTCTTGCGTTCCAGAATTTCAACCGCTTCAGCGTCAGCATCAGGCGCTACGATCACTTCTGTAAAAATCTTGCTGATGCGCTGGGCCGTTGCCGCGTCCAGGGGGCGGTTAACCGCCACGATGCCTCCAAACGCCGAAACGGGATCACAGCGCAGAGCCGCAATCCAGGCCTGCTCCAGAGTCGCGGCGGAAGCGACACCACACGGATTCGCATGTTTGACGACCACAACTGTCGGCTCATCAAACTCGGCAACAGCTTCAAAAGCGGCGTCTGTATCATTGATATTGTTGTAACTCAGGGCCTTGCCCTGAAGCTGACGCGCGCTCGCAACCCCGAAACGCTGACTGCCGTCACGATAGAATGCTGCTTTCTGATGCGGGTTTTCACCGTAACGCAGAAGGTCGTCTCGTGTCCCGCTGAGTGTCAGCACGGGGGGAAGGATCTCACCCGCCTGCTTTACGAACCAGCGGGAGATCATGCTGTCGTAAGCCGCCGTATGGGCGTAGGCAGACGCCGCATAGGCCCGACGTTCCGCCAGAACAGTTCCCCCGTGCCCGACAGATTCGATAACTGCAGCATACTGCTTCGGGTCCGTCAGGATCGTGACATGATCGAAGTTCTTTGCTGCGGCGCGAATCATGGCGGGACCACCAATATCGATATTCTCGATACAGTCTTCGGCCCCGGCACCAGACGCGACAGTCGCGGCAAAAGGATAGAGATTCACACAGACCAGATCGATCGGCGCAATGCCATGTTGCGCCATTTGGTCAACATGGGCCGGAAGATCGCGACGCCCGAGAATGCCACCATGCACCTGGGGGACGAGGGTCTTGACCCTGCCATCAAGAATTTCGGGAAAACCCGTGTGATCGGACACATCCTTGACTGTCAGGCCCGCATCCCGAAGAGCCCTCGCGGACCCTCCCGTCGAGAGCAGTTCCGCACCGTGAGCGGCAAGTGCACGCCCCAGTTCGATCAGTCCCGTCTTGTCAGAAACGGAAAGAAGGGCGCGACGGACGGGGAGTCGGGTCTCAGTCATGATGAGAATGAAATATCCTTCAAAACATGTCCGCGCAACCGCGAGTGATGCGCAGAGGGAGGAACATGACCCGGAACAGGGCCATTTCCGGAAAATCCTGCCCAACCCAGAAGGCAGAGAATGGGCACAAGAAGCATGATTTCCCCGATTCCGCCAGTCCGGACATAGGGCCAGAGCGAAACCCGTGACCGGCTGAGAGGGGCAAGGAACTGACACCCTCCCGTCGGCAGGTCCGCGGCAATATGGGTTGCCATTCCGAGCAGAAGGGCACCCCACGGGCCATGCAGCCCCGCAGATCCTGCAAGAGCGTCCACCACGGCCGCCCCAAGCACGAGTATCAGACCCGAATGGGTCAGACCCCGATGCCCGAAAGTCTTTGCGAGAAAGCGGGAAAGAATCTTCAGACGGCTTCCCAGCATGGAACGCTCGGTATCGAGATCAGGAAGAAGGCTGCCCAGAAGCCCCGTACAGACTGAAAACGGCTCAGGCGATAACATATGCCAGCGCATGGCACACAGAACGGCAAAGCCGCCAATCAGCAGGTGGGAACGTCCAGTCACACGCCTTTATGATCAGCTTCCGCTTACGCCGCAAACCTTTTGTTCATAGAATGTTCTACCAGAAATCCTAACGACAGACTGTCACGGGCGCAGGCTGGTCCACACGCACCCGTGACGCAGAGGTCTGCTCCCGTCGATCAGACCTTTAGCAGTGCCGCTGCTGTTGCTCTCTGTCGGACCTTGTCCGCATCGAATGTTCCAGCCGTCACCCATGACCCTCCGACGCATGCCACGGACGGCAGAGCAAGCCACTCCGGCGCACTGTCTTCCGTAATGCCGCCTGTAGGGCAGAAACGGACATTGCTGCCGAAAACGCTGGCCAGACTTTTGAGAGCCGGAATTCCGCCGTTCGTCACGGCTGGGAAGAACTTGAAGCGCGACAGCCCCAGATCGAGCCCGCGCATGATGTCACCCGCATTGGCCACACCCGGCAGGAACGGAACATCATGCGCGACGGACGCCTTTGCGAGAGCCTCGGTCAGGCCAGGACTGACGATGAAACGTGCCCCTGCCTGCACGGCACGATCCATATCCGATGGATTGAGCACGGTTCCAGCACCAACAAGCGCGCCTGGCACTTTCGACATTTCCTGAATGGCCTCAAGGGCACACGGCGTCCGCAGCGTAACTTCAAGCGTCGACAACCCTCCGGCGACCAGCGCTTCAGCCATCGGACGGGCCTGGGCCACGTCATGGACGACCAGCACCGGCATAACCGGACAACGGCTCATGACGGCGTCAAGTTTGGCAGTATCGATCATGGGAAATCTTCCTTAGTGAATATCGTCGCCGACGGCCTCGATCACGCGATCCATCTGGGCCAGCATCGCAGAGCCGCCCGCTTCAGCCGGATCATGCACCGAACGCATCAGCGCGAACAACTCACGCCCCGTCCCCAGAGCCGGGAGCGGCGGGGCGACAGGCTTGCGGCTGTTCCATTCCGTCGCATCCACCAGAACCTCGATCTGTCCCGTCACAGCGCAGACCCGGATCCCGTCGCCATCCCGCACACGGGCGATCGGCCCGCCAACCTGTGCCTCCGGCCCGACATGGATGGCTGCCGGCACCTTGCCGCTCGCACCGGACATACGCCCGTCCGTCAGCAGAGCCACCTTGAAGCCGCGATCCTGAAGCACGCCCAGAGTCGGGGTCAGCTTGTGAAGCTCGGGCATGCCGTTGGCTTCCGGCCCCTGGAACCGGACGACCACAACGACATCACGTTCCAGCTCGCCGTTCTGATAGGCCGTGATAACGTCATGCTGGTCCTGAAAGACCCGCGCAGGCGCTTCAACCGTCAGATGCTCAGCCGCAATAGCGCTGCTCTTGTAGATTGCACGCCCCAGATTTCCCGTCATCAGACGCATACCGCCATCCGGACGGAACGGCGAAGACACGTCCCGCAGGATATCCGTATCGGTCGAGGGCTTCGCATGACTGTAAACGAGTTCCTCGCCCTCAAGGGAGGCACGGCGGGCGTAGTCGGAGAAGCCGCCACGGGAAACCGTCAGGATGTCCTTGTGCAACATCCCCGCACGCGTGAGCTCGGCGATGACGGTCGGCATGCCCCCAACGCGATTGAACGCATTCACATCTTCGGACCCGCTCGGATAGACACGGGTGATCAAGGGAACGACAGACGACAGACGGCTGATATCTTCCCAGTCAATCTGAATTCCGGCTGCGCGGGCGATGGCAGGCAGGTGAATCGAATGATTGGTCGATCCGCCCGTAGCGAGAAGGCCAACCGCCGCATTCACGATGGCTTTTTCATCCACGCAGTGCGCCAGCGGACGCACGTCCTCACCATTCAGACCGATTTCCGCAAGACGATGGATTCCCGAGCGCGTCATGGCCTGACGCAGTTTCGTATTGGGATTGATGAACGCGGAATCCGGCATCATCAGCCCCATGATCTCGACCATCATCTGGTTCGTATTGGCAGTACCATAGAAGGTGCAGGTGCCCGGGCTGTGATAGGATGCGTTTTCCGCCTCCATCAGTTCGTCCTGACCAACCTTACCCTGAACATAAAGCTGCCGGATGCGCTGCTTTTCCTTGTTCGGCAGGCCGGAAGGCATCGGGCCGGCGGGGATCAGCATGGTCGGCAGATGGCCGAACCGCAGCGCGCCCATCAGCAGGCCTGGAACGATCTTGTCACAGATCCCCAGAAGCGCCACGCTTTCGAACATGCCGTGGCTCAATCCAACCGCAGTCGACATCGCGATCACATCACGGGAGAACAGGGACAGCTCCATGCCTTCCTGACCCTGCGTCACACCGTCACACATGGCCGGAGCGCCCCCCGCGACCTGAGCCGTCGCACCGACTTCTCGGGCGAACAGCTTGATCTGCTCGGGATAGCGGCCGTAAGGCTGGTGCGCCGAAAGCATGTCATTATAGGTCGTGATCACACCGATATTGGTCCCGGTAGGACGCATCAGTTCCGGCTTGTCAGGACTGGACGCCGCGATCGCGTGGGCCAGATTGCCGCAGGCCAGTTTGGGCCGGAGTACACCCTTGGCGCGATTACGCTCCATGAGGGCAAGATACCGGCGCCGGGAGATTTTCGAACGCTCGATGATACGGGCAGTCACACTCT